>JAIRLQ010000313.1 GCA_031259345.1 Treponema sp. | reverse complement strand
ATGGGGACCACAATGCTATTTAAGCCTACGGCGGTACAGAAAAAAGCCCTCTCGCTTTTGAAAAGCGGGGCCAAACATATCTTGCTGTTCGGCGGTTCCCGAAGCGGCAAGACTACCGTGCTGGTCATGGCGATTATCTACCGGGCTTTGCGCTTTGCCGGAAGCCGCCATCTGATTTGCCGTTACCGCGCGAAGGACGCCCGCTCCTCGGTACTGCGGGAAACCCTCTTGCCGTGGCTTGACAACACTATCGGGAAAAGCGCTTATACCTACCTCGCCCATGAAAGTATGGTAACGCTCTTTAACGCCACTGAAATATGGATTGGCGGCTTGGGAGACCGGGAACAGGCGGACAAGATTTTAGGGCATGAATATAACACGATTTATTTTAACGAGATTTCGCAGCTTTCCTACATTGCGGTTACTACCGCCTATAGCCGTCTTGCAATGAGAGTACCGGGCTGCCGGAACCTCTTTGTCTATGACTGCAATCCGGGTTCCCCTTTACATTGGGCATATAAAATCTTTGTGCTTAAAAAAACTTTTCTTTCCGGGGAGCAATTAGAGAAACCGGAACTGTATCAATCCATGATGTTGAACCCGGAAGATAATAAAGACCATCTGCCGGAAGATTATATCGGCGACATTCTTGACACGCTTCCCGAAAAACAAAAAGCCCGCTTTCGTGACGGGTTGTGGGTAAAAGCCGAAGGGGTTATCTACGACAAGTTTGACGAAACCATGATTGTGAAAGCGCCTGACTTGCCCAGGGACTTTGATCGTTACGCCGCCGGGCAGGACTTTGGATTGAATATTACGTTTGTGAAAATCGCCTGGCTGGGGGATGTGGTGTATGTGCTCTGCGATTACGGGGCCTTCAACATGACTACCCAATCATTCAACGAGGAACTGACGGCAAGGGGCTGTTTTGACTGCACCGGTGGGTACGGTCTTCCGGTGTACTGCGACCCTGCCGGAGGGGAGCGGATACAGGAAATTACCGGGGGAACGAGGGCCAACAACAGCGTGGAAAGCGGGATTGACTTTATCAACGCCAAAATAGAACGCCGCCAATTCTTTGTCTGTGAAAAATGCAACGGCGTGTTATCCGAAATATGGGATTACTGCCGGGACGAAGCGGGGGACATTGTCAAAGTCAACGATCATTTTATGGATGCCCTGCGTTACGCGGTATTCTCCGATGTCCAGCAGGGGGTAATACTGGCATGAGTATATTCTCCCTTTTTCGCAAGCATAACAAGATGGCGGATAACCGGCCGGAAACGCACGGAACCGATATGCATTTGCCTTTTCATGACAATTTTAGTAATTTTAATGCAGATTCCCACACCGGGGACAGTTACCTTTACAATGCCTGGGTACACATTGCGGTCAATATCCTGATCCGCAATATCGCCCGGGCCGATTTCTCGATACAAAAAGGGGGCAATGAGGTAACGTCCGGCCCCCTGTACAGTCTGTTCAGAAGGCCGAACCCCGCTTTAAGCCGCTACGACCTTTGGAAAGAGACCGCCGCATGGTGGCATATCGAAGGTGAAGCATTCTGGTGGTTCGGCCCTGACTATAGCGGGGGCTTGCCGACAGAGATTTACGTGCTTAACCCCCGGAAACTTCAGCATGAGGGTGAAGTAATGGGGGACTTAAAAAATAATTTCAAAACCAATACCCGGCGCTGGTTCTACCACGCCGGGACAGAACTCATACCTATTCTTGCCGATGAACTGATCCACTTTCGGGACTGGAACCCCTGGAACCCTGTCCGGGGGATTAATCCGTTGGTGTCCCTTGCCCTGGAACTGGAACAGGATTATTACGCTAACAAGGCCAATTCCCAGTTACTGAAAAACAACGCCATACCGCAGGGCGTTCTGAAAACCGACCAAACCTTGAGGCCGGAAGAAGCGGAGCAGCTTGAGCGCCGCTGGGAGAGCAAATACGGGGCGGTGAAGGCGGGACGCAAGATTGCCGTCCTGGGCAAGGGGACCAGTTTTGAGGCCCTCTCCTTTACCCCGGAAGTGGTGAAACTGTTTGAACTGAAACGCTGGAACCTCTACACGATATTGGCGAAGTACGGCATACCGCCCAGGGTTGCGAATATCAACGATAAATCTACTTCCCTTTCGGGCAAGGATACTTCTGAACAGCACAGCGCCTTCTGGAAATACACGTTAATCCCCATACTTCACCAATTTGAACAGATACTTGAGAGCCAATTCTTTATGCGCTTTGGGCTGAAAGAAAGCGGCGTGTTTGACTTATGGGATATACCGGAACTACAAGAGAGTGAAGACGCGCAAAGCAAGCGGGATATTGCGGAGATTACCGCGGGACTAAAAACAATTAACGATGTGCTGAAAGAACGGGGCAAGGACGCCAAGCCTTGGGGGGACGTGTGGTACAGGCCTAAAAACATGATCGCCACTATTAGTGGCGGAGCCGCCAAAGGCGGCGATGACACCTCGGGCGGCACACCCGCGGAGACGGAGGAGTAAAACGGTGGGTGAAGGGACGTTGATAGTAAGCAGGTCGCTTACGCTTTTTCCTCAAATAAAACAACGCTTCGAGGAACTGGGCTTTCAGAATGTGGAAGTTACCGGGGAGGAAAAGGACAGCCTGAACGGGGTTATCAGGGAAATGCAGCCCCGCCTGCTGATAGTGGGAAGCAGTTTTTACCAGGCGGGAACTCCTTATATGATGGGGCAGCTTTTGAAATTATTCCCGAAACTGCATATCGTCGTCGTGAATGTGGGCAGCTTTCCGGATCACCTGGCGGTATGGTTTATATGGCGGCGTGTCAAAAGTTATGTCAATCTGCATGAGGGCTTTGAGGAATTCCATCGCGCTTTACAGGAAGTACGGCGGGGAAGGGCGTATATTGCACCGAATGTGCAGCGCCTGATGGACGATTTTCCCGAATGGCCGAGGACGCCGAATAAGATAACGGACCGGCAGATGGAAGTGCTGATACTGATCTGCAACGGCTTTATTGCCGAACATATCGCTTCGACCCTGCATATATCCAGGGCGACGGTGAACTATATTTTGGATAAATTATACAAGACTTTTCATGTGAACAGCCGGGAAGAACTGATACGGACAGCGTTTGTTCTGAAACTGGTAACGGAAAAAGATTTAGTTTTCCATGACAGGAAAGCAACGACTAAGGAGCTTCCCGAATGGGCGGCGGCAAAACAACGGATGAATAAGGGTTTTTCCAAAAGTAAAACTTCAAAGCAAAATGCCAACGCATTTTTATAGCCGTCAATGGCAGGGAGGAAAGGGAATGATTGTCAGAACCAAGGGCGGGGAATTCAAAGCGGAAACGAAAGATGTGCTGCTGGATTTCCTCGGAGTGAAGAAAGAAACGCCGGGGCTGCAAAAGGCGGCGGGGGACGTGGAGTTGATCGCCTCCGTGCCGTTCAGCATGACAGCTGACAATGAAGCGGGAGAAGGGATAGCCTGGACGCTTTCCACGTTTGACCTTGACCGTTTTGGGGAACGCATAGACCCGGCCGGCTGGGACTATAAGCGCTACAGGGACAATCCGGTTGTGGAGTGGGCGCACAGGTATGACATTCCGGCTATCGGGAAAATCGAAGGGCTTGCCGCTGATGATAACGGCTTACATGGCGTGGTCATATTCAATGACAAGGACTATGACCCTTTCGGCTGGGCGATTGGGCAGCGGGTAAAGGCCGGGGTGATCCGCGCCGGTTCAGTTGGCTTTCGGGTCATCGAGATTGAAATACCGGAGAATACAAAGAGCAATACAAAGAGCAATGAGCAGTTAGCAAAGAGCAAAGGGGACGGGACTACGCTGATTTTCCGCAGGCAGGAATTATTAGAGTTTTCAATTTGTAATGTTCCGGCTAATCCGTTTGCATTGGCAAAAGGCAATGAACAA
>JAIRLQ010000468.1 GCA_031259345.1 Treponema sp. | reverse complement strand
AATACCGGTCAGGGCATAGCGGGTAGTAACCTGGAGGGATTTGATAAAATTTCTGTCCCGGGTAAACATCCGTATATAATTGTCAAAGCCAATAAAGTCGCCCCCCATTAAACGGGAGTTGGTAAAGCCCAAAAAAAGGGAGCTTAAAAAGGGATAGGCAAAAAATACGATCATGCCGGTGATCCAGGGCAGGAGAAAAATGTAGGCGGCAATTTCCCGCTTACTGTTTGTGGTTAGGTTAAATTTTTTCAAATTACCCTCCAAATTATGTCCGGGCATTTTTACCGGTTAATGATCTCGTCCTTCAATTCTTCAAACCGCCGCCCCGCTTCCCGGGGCGTTATCCGCCCGAAGGCCACCTCCTGCCCCACGGAACGCATATACTGATCGTTAAACAGGGTGCTTACGCCGGTGGGCCCGGGAGAGTAGGGGTTTATCGTTTTATTAAAAACCTCGTTGACAATGGCGGAAATTTTCTGATCCGAAGGGGACAGCAGGCTTGGATCCGCCAGCAGGACTTCCCGCTGGGCGGTGGAGGGAAGTACACCCCGCACGTTTTTCAGGATCAGGGCCGCCTCGGGATCATTGGCAAACCAGGCAAGAAAATCGACGGCCAGGGCCTTGTTTCTGCCGCCGGAAAAAACCCCTTCAATAAGGCCCGGCCGGGCGCTGACCGCATTACCCTTCCCTTTATGATTGTTGGGATATTCCATCATGGCCAATTCGTCCTGGGTTTGACTCTGGAACATGGCGAAGGACCCGGAATACTCAAACCCGATAAGGGTTTTCCGCATGGGCACCGGGTGTTCATCATTGCCGCTGCCCAAAAGAGCGCTTTCATCGGGGGGTAACAAAACCCCAAGCGGCGCTTTGTTAAAATAGTCCATAAAGGCGCTTACATCATCCCCGGTAATAAGTATTTCCGTATCGGTCCAGGGGAAAGGCGGCTCCTTGCCGAGGTGGGTCATACACCAGGCAGGGAAAATGGTTTCCAGTCCGTTTTTCATCCGTTGATCCGGCATTCCATAAATTTTGCCCCCCGATTTTTGATACGCCTCCGCAAGGATATTGATCAGGTCATCCCAGGTATAATCCCCCTCGGGCATGGAGATTCCCAGCTCTTCGGCCACCGTTTTGTTGTACAGGATGACGTTGGCGTTAAGGCTGACATTGACCCCGTACATTTTGCCCCCGATGGAACAGGCCGCCGCCACCTGGGGGTTGTGGGAACTAATGTCGATAAGGCCGGTAATATCGGAAACGCCCCCCACTTCCACCACCGCGGGGAGCCATTCGGGGTTCATGGTAAAAATATCCGGCGCGTTACCGGCGGCGATTTGGGCCATCAGCTTGTTGTAATACCCGTCAAAAGCGGCGTATTCCGGTATAACTTTAACCCCCGGGTGTTTAGCTTCATAGAACCTGATGGCTTCAATGGTCGTATTGTTCCGGGCCTCGTTCCCCCACCAGGAGAACCTGATTTCCCCGGAAAGCGGGCCTCCGGCCTCCGGGCCGGCAGCTTTTTTGCTGCAGGCGGCAAAAACCGCCATGAACAGCAGGGCGGTAAAAAAGAATATAGATTTCGTCTTTTTCATGTTTTTCCTCTTTCGATGAACCTCAATCAACTTGTTCGGAAACCTCAGGTTTTTGAACAAATTCCGTTAAAAATAGGCTGTTCCAAAACCAACCAGGTTTTGGAGCAACCCCAATGACCTTTCTATCCGCTTTTTTCATCATCCATGAAAGCGAATAGTTGTATTATATAATACAACATTGGTTCCGTGTCAACTCTGTTTAGGTAAATATATGGGTAATGTCTACCTTGATCACGCCCTTTCTCTTTTGGGCAAGTTTTTTATTGTCGATTAAGCTATATCATAAACACACGCTCCTTATTCTGCCGGCGTACTCAAAAGGCTATCCGGCCTTACGCCGGACAGCCTTTTGAGTCAAACAACTTTTCAGTTTCTTGAACATGTCCAAAAACTGGAATCCTGGAACAGCTCTATTGCCGAAAATAAAAATTAAAAATTCGTTCGGGATTCTTCCCCGGTTCACGGTTAAAAATAGCTTCGGGGATTAGAGTGTGAAGCCATTCTTCGTCACCATACTCTTCAAACCCTTTTACAAAGACTTCCTTAAAAGCCTTCATATTAAGCTTGAGGCCAACCTGGCTGTAGGAACTTATCTGGGATTTCCCGGTTATGGCAGTTCCGTTTTGCAAATTCCCTCCGTTAAAGCCATAGAACCGGGGCGTGTCACGGCTAAAGGTAAGAAAGAGATTTCCCAGGTTAAACTGGCCGGGCGTAAAGAGCTTGTCAAAATTAACGGCGTATTTTGCGGCTGCCGGGCTTACATAGTTTCCTTTGGGCATTTCAAAACTCACGCCATACTCATACCAATGGTTAAAGTAGTCCCTTATTTCCGCCCCCAGAGCGCCGGAGAAATGGAATACACCGCCGGATTTTCCAAGTTCGGTTTTCATGGCAGTTAGAGCCGCTGGTATCCATACATAATCACTCCGGATGTCCTCTATGGCCTGGGGAATGGGACCAGCGCCAAAGTAGTAATCACCGGCTTTGCTAAGGCCCTCTATGGCCCTGGTAAAGTCACGCCGCGCCTTTACCAGGAGGCCGCTGTCCCGCAGGGTCAATAATTTTGTCCTAAAAGGCAAAATCGCTTCCGCGGCGTTCATATCCCTGCCATTGGTAGAGCCCTTTTCATGGACCAAATCAACAATTTGTTCCACCACTGCATTAAATTCCAGTAAGGTGTTCATGGGGAAAACCGAGGTATCTGTCTCCCAATTATAGGCCGCCAGATATTCAACCAGCGCTTTGCCTGCCCTGAACAACGAGAAAACCAGCTCAAGATCCACTTTGCCCAATGTATCCCCTGATTCAAGAACATCTTCCAGATGCAGGCTTTGGATCATGGCGGCGCTTACCGGTATCCGGGTATTGTAACTCATGGTATCTGCCAGGGCCGCGATGGCTTCAAATTTTTCTCCAAAGAGGAAATCCAATGTATCGGCAAGAAATTCATTGTAGCCTCTGGCGTTCCGCCGCACAAAACAGGCCCACTGGTCCACCCGGAAAGTCAGTACTGTGGACCTTGAATCGCCCCTGAGACTGTCCTGATGAACAAATTCGTTCCCCCAGCCATCGGGAAGGGACAGGCCGGGCAGCCGCATAGAGTCAGAAGTCTCCCCATAAAAATACAAACCCAGCCAATCTTCGCTAAAAAACCTGTTTAATGTAGTGGGATAACCGCTGAAACCCAAATGGCTTCGCAGGACATTGTTCCGCACATCATCATCAATCAGGAGGCCCGCGAGTTTGGAAAGGGAAGCCCAAAAAATAAGCTCGTCATTTTGGGGGTCTTTATTGTATGCGGATTCAAAGAAGCGCCCGGCGGCATCGTAATCGCCAGCTTCCAGAGCTTTTTTCCCTTCGGCAAAAAGCCGCGCTGGTTCGGAAATTTGCTCAAATTCCGCAGTCAGCGTAACGTTCTGAGCGCCGATGGTGAATGTATAGGGGGGGCCGGCCACAGATACGCCGTTGGCCTTTAAGCCGCCGGCTTTTAAGGCATAGTCTTCATCGGGCAGTACCGCCACGCTTACCTGGCTGCCGGGCCGCCCATACATAACATTTGGGGTTATACGCCCGTGGCTGATGGGCCCTCGGGTGATAGTATAGTTACCGGCAGGTGCAGGCTGTAGGGTTATGGTAAGAAATACATTGGTAGAGGGCATATCAAAATGGTTATCCAAAAACGATAAACCCAGGTTACCCTCGCCAATAATGCCTCCAGCGCTCGGAAGAATCCAGCCGGGATCGGGATTCACCTCAACCAATACGGAGGTTCCCGATTTGGCGACCATCGGTTCTACCTTTGCCGTACCATGCTCAAAATGGTTTGTGTAAACATTGTAGTATACAAATTGACGTTCCGGCATGGGCCCCAGCGCATGATCGCAGGTGGTAAACCCCAAAACCAGCAAAACAACTATTGAAAAAACCTTACTCTTCATAAACAACCTCTTAAGCGGTTCTACAGACTATAGGTAATGGAAATGGGGATGGAAATAACCGGGTCTGTCGAGAATGTCTGGATGAAGCTTGGCGTCCTGGTCCGGTCATAGCTGTAACGATCCGTACCGGGGAACATTACCATAAGCCCCAGCTTTATACTGCCGCCGCCAAGATCTTTTTCCACCCAGGGGCCAAAACCAAAGTCAAAATATTCGCTGTTCTCAATGGGCTCCTTGCCGTTGAGCAGGGTCGTTTTGGTATCCTTGGTATGCATTTCCATGCCAATATCAAGGCCCACGGTACAGGCACCATAAATGCGGTAACTGGGGTTAAGCCAAAAGTTCAGCGTCATGCCATAGTCGAATGTAACTACATTTATCTGTTCGGTCTGGCCGCCCATTGAAAGGTCTACCCGCGCAAGAATATTAAAGTCATTCAAGGCATAGACAGCGCCCAGGGCAAAGGAACAGGGTAATTGCAGGGCGGAATCCCGCAGATTGGCCGTTATGGTAGGAATTATAGGATAAAGAGCCGGATAAAGTTCTATGGCGGCATCGGTTTCAAACTTAAAGGGGAGTTTTGCCCCCAGCTCTACCGTCAAATCCTCGATCATAGTGAAAGAGAAGGCCAGCTCAACCACATCGGCATCGCGGTTTTTGGTCAACCCTTCCATTAATTTCCGGTCGGTCGGGGTACGGCTGCCGTAGAGGTACAGCAGCTCGGCGCGGTTATTGCCGATAAACTGGGCCCGGAAAAAACCGATAGTGGGGATAGTATAGCCCAGGCCTATCTGGATTGCCTTGTATACATCAAGAGCATCCATACCCAATACATTCCGGCCGCTCTGGCCGCCGCCATAACTGCTGCCAATCGACGCCTCAATGGAAAGGCCGTTCCAGTCCGAATTCAGCCAGAAAAGGGGTGTAATGGCAAGAAACGCCCCTCCGGTGGCCTGGAAACGGGTAAAAACAGCGTCCTCGTCTTTGCCGCTGTTGGGCAGAATCCAACCGGCGAATTCGGTATTGCCGATAATTCCCCGGTAATCATTCTCGTTGAATTTACCGATTTTAAGCCTGAGAAAATCAAAAGGCTGTGCCCAGACATTGGCGCTTTCGCCTACCGCCGGTATTCCGCCGTCCCAGTAAAAATCCGCGTTAAAGCCGACAAGTTCGGAATCGGCCGTTCCCGCCAGTGCAAAGGTTATACGGGGCTGGTCCGCCGATGAATGGGTCGCGGCGGAAACCGAGGAATCTTCGCCGGAAAAACTTACAGGGCTAAACACCCCCCTGCCCCAGGCGGTCCAGGAAAAATCCGCCGCCGGAATAATCGCGGCAACAAAACCAAATATCATTATAAACGCAATAAGCCTTTTCACATTCCCTCCTGATTTCTGTTGTAAAGGATTAAAAAAGGCTGTTCGGAAAAAATTTCTGAACAGCCCTTTTCATTAAGTTACACCTGTCCTCTTAAGGAGCCGGCTGAGGCAGATCCTGAGGCGCTTTGTTATCCGCCCAGGCATAGCCCTTTTCAACCTGAGTCTTGAGAGACTCATAGCCGGGGGCCGCCCAATCCATGTATTTATAGTTCCACGAGGTACGGGAATCGTTGAGGGGGAAGTGGTTCTGTCGGTAAAATTCACCAGGGTCATTTCCCGCAATGTAGGCTTTCAGGAAATGCGCCAGTTCCAGGTGTTCCCTGCCCGGATTAGCATGGCTAATGTTATAAATCCTGA
>JAIRLQ010000263.1 GCA_031259345.1 Treponema sp. | reverse complement strand
GGGCGGTTTGACGCCGGGCGATGTACCGCCGCGCTTTATTGGGCGAGGCCGCTCCTGTCCCACCACAAAGCAAGCGCATTTGCCGATAACGCAAACAGGGCGCCGGGCGGGCCTGACGCCGGGCGATGTACCGTCGCGCTTTATTGGGCGAGGCCGCTCCCGACCTGTCTTAGAACTTTTTAAAAGATAGTAATTACTTTCCCTACAAAGAATTAGACGTTTGCGTGAAAAAATAAGGCACGCAAAATGGCAATTTTTTTCCGTGAATGAACGTTTGCGGAAAGATTTTATTGGCTTATAGAGTATGTCTATAAGAATTAATTGTGCCTTGTACAGGAAGGCGATTGAAAGCTGTTTGCAAGGGCGCAGGGGCCTGTACCCCCTGCCAAAAGTCCTTTGCAGGCAGCTTTCTTTTTTTATTTTAGGAGATTGGAGATGGAGAAGACTTTTTACTGTGTAATGAGCGAATTTTACGATTTTGATACCCCGGAAGAGGCCGAAGCGCTCCTGGCGGAGGCCAGGGCCGAGGGCAAGGGACAGGAGGCGGTGGCATGATGCTAGAAGAGTTTGAGAAAATCGCTGGGGCGGAAATATCCGGCAACCTCTATGAACGGATAGAACGTATCTATTCAAGAGGCAGCGAAGATAAACATGCATTTATCGGGCGGATTTTCGGCTACAAAAACACCACAAAATCCATCGCGGTCAAATAAGCTTTGTATCTTATCCGCGATAACAGGAACGCACTCGAAGGCAAAGCCAGTCCTGAAAGACTACGCAACATGGACGAGTGTTTAATTGATTATGTCGCATATCTTGCTAGAAGCCAGCCCTGGGGCGGTCGCATTATTAAAAAGTGGGACTTTGACCTGTACAAGGCCCGGTTGAATGGCAAAAAAGTGTTTGTATGGGAGACGCCTGAAGGAGAAGCGGAGGCCAGGGCCGAGGGCAAGGGACAGGAGGCGGTGGTATGAAAGAAAACATTTTTGATTTTGACGTGATGGCGCGGGGAAGTTTCATTGACGACGTAACCGGACCATTCAAAATTGAAGCTATTACTCTCCGGCTTAACCACGTCGCACTCGATGAATACAACGATTCCCTGGGCCACAACGCGCCGGAGTGTTACAACACCCATGAAGAGTGGATGCAGTATCGGGCTAGGAAAGATGGGGAACTGGCCGCGTGGGAAAAGAAGGTCATTGATATGCTGGGGCTTTACAGGGAGCAGGGCAAGACTGGCGTAGTCATAACCCAAGCCAATTCGGAAGTGTTCACGGTCGTTTTTATAAAACGTATTGCCGAATTACAAAGCGAAGAGGAATACGAGGCAACAAACCGCGCGGACATCAAGGGAACGCTTGAGAATTTAGACAGCCTGGAGGGGCAATCCATGAAAGAAGAAACGGTTGTTGTGCAATGGGATACTTCAACGGTAAAAAAGAGGAGCAATCTATTATGAGTTACGGAACCTTTATTGAGGCGTATGGATAGCGCTGAATGAAAACAAAAACTGCGATAAGGTGCCCGGATTGCGGCGCTGAAATGCGGCACATACGGACGGGAACGCTTAACACGTATAAATGCCGCGTGTGCAAGACGGTAATTAAAATAAAGGGAAGGGTTGACGCACGGCAGATACAAACGGCGTTGGAATTAAACGCGCCCAAGGAATCGCCGCGGCTATTGCGTTACCCAAGGGGTCAAGCGCCGTGGGAACGGGGGCTTCCTAAATCGTGGCATTAAGAAGGGGTACGGATGAAACAGCTTAAAGAAACCGAAAAAGCGTTGCTTATGGAAAAGAATGCGGTGCCGTTCTGGATTAAGAGGCAATGGCTTAAAGCGGACGGCAGTTTATCTGCGGCCGGGGTAAAGGCGTATGCCATTGCGGCCAGGGAGCACTGGAAGCATTGGGACTTTGACGCCATTAAAACTTTTGCGTTGGTGCGGGAGACGGAAAAAGCGGTGCTGCTGCGGTGCGAGGTGGAGCTTCCCCACGAGAACCGTACCGCCCCGGCTGAATTTTGGGTTCCCCGTTCTTTGACGTGCGATTACAAATTTGTATGCCGCAAGGCAAAAGAAGTTCTTGAGCGCTTTCCGTTTGTGGGCGCGAAGGTACGGGGGCTTGCATGAACCGGGATGAGGTAAAGGAAAAGCTGTTATTACTGCATACATGCGCGGTGGAATTCAACGTATTATTTTCGGGCAAGAAAAGTAAAAAGGTCAACGGTATTTATAAAAATTCCCGCGACATCGTTATTCATAACAAGAATTTTACAAAGGACGAAACTCTTTTTTATACCGCGATGCACGAGCTTGCCCATCACATTTTGGTAACCGAATATAACCAGAAGGGAAGCCGTTCCCACACCCGGCTATTCTGGAGGACATTCCATGATCTTGTAGACAAGGCTGAATCGCTGGGTATTTACAAACAAAGCATTGACGATACGGCGCAAAAACTTATTAGGGAAGCCCGGGAGTTAAGCTGCCAAATAGCGGAGCTCCAAAGGAAACTGGGAAACGTGATTATAAAACTGTATGAGCATTGCCAGAAAACGGGGGATAGGCCCGAAGCCCTGCTTGAACGGAACGCCCAGATTTCCCGGGGGACGAGCGGTAAGGCGATGTTGGCCGCGCGGCTTGATTTGCCTAAAGAACTGGGGGCTGACATACAGGAGGCGATACTAAGCGAGCGGAGCCAGGAAAACCATATCGAGATGGTAAAGGCCGGTACTGAGGGAAAGACTGTCGCGCAGATAAAACGGGCGCCCGCAGCGCGGGCGGAGAAGGAGGATGAAGGGGAAACGGAGCGGCTTATAAAAGAAAAAGGCCGGCTAATGAAGACGATTAAAACTTTGGTGCGGCGTTTAAATGACGTGGAAAAGGAACTTGACCAGTTAAACGCTGCCAGGAAACCGCCCGATAAGGCGGCGGACAAAATAAATTTACCGGGAGGATAGGTATGGTTTACGAAATGCTTGGGGGTACTAAACACAAAAAAACCGCCGAAAGGAAGCGTAACGGGGTTTTAAGCCCAAAGGAGGCGGCCCGGGCAATGCTTAACGGAAAGGTGTTGTTTT
>JAIRLQ010000209.1 GCA_031259345.1 Treponema sp. | reverse complement strand
GCGGGGCTATTTACAGTGTTTAGTGCATTACTGAGTACCCACATGGCGAACCGACGACCAGGATAAAGTTATACGCAGAAAACGTAACCCTAAGACAATAAATGTAAAACAAAAATTGGCGCGCAGCGCGGGAGGAGCTTCGTCCATCTAGCACCCAGCCGGGGAAGCGCCCGGGCGTCCTGTTTGGATTAGCGGATAAATGTACTTGCCTGGGGACGGTTGCCTGGGGGCCCGGGCCAATTCTATTTTTGCCTGAAGCATCGCACCAGATGATTCGGCGCGGCCTCGATAAGGGGCGGATGCGTTTCGCGACAGCGCTTTTCACCATAGGGGCAGCGCGTATAAAAAGTGCAGCCTGCGCCGGATTTTGGGTTTACGCGTTCTTCTTCCCCGGGCCGGGGAGCTCCCCGGCCCACAACGGAAGAAAAAAGTAATTCCGTATAGGGGTGGTATCCTGTTTTGTAAAGTTCCGCCGCCGGGGCTTCTTCCATTAATTCACCGCGGTACATAACGCCGATACGGTCGCAGAAATAACAGGCTACTCTTAAATCGTGGGCAATAAATAAAAACGCGATTTCCCGTTTGCTGCGAATATCCTGTAAAAGGTTTAAGATTTGGCCCTGTATGGATACATCCAGCGCCGAAACAACTTCATCGCAAATAAGAAGGTCGGGCTTCATTAAAAGGCCCCTGGCAATGGAAATACGCTGCCGTTGGCCGCCCGAGAATTCAACGGGCCGCCTTTCAAGGTCTGCCTTTTGCAGACCGGTTTCTTCCAATATCGAAGCGGCTTCTTCTTTTAAATATTTTCTTTCCCCTTTATCAAGAGACCAGCGGGCGCCGGATGTAAGAATATCGTACACCTTCATGCGCGGATTAAGGGAACGGGCAGGGTCCTGAAATACATATTTTACTTTTTTCCGGTACTGGCGCAAGGCTTTTCCTTTAAGGCGGAGTACATCAATTTCCGCGCTTTCCGCAGACGGGGCGCAAAAAAGGATTTGCCCCTCATCGGCTTCGTACATGCGTACCAGAAGGCGGGCAGTAGTTGTTTTACCGCAGCCCGATTCGCCTACAAGGCCATAGGTTTCATTTTTTCCAATGGAAAAAGAAACCCCGTTAACTGCGTATACAAAACGTCCCAAAGACGCAAAAAATCCGGCTTCCAGATTAAAGCGCTTTTGTAAATTAGATACGGTTAATAGCGGCATGGCAGTACCCGGTTAATATATGCATCGAATTTCATGGTTTTCCCCTCGTGTTTTGATGGGCGGTATGGTTTTTCGGCATTCGTCAGAAGAAACAGGACAGCGGGGGGCGAAAGGGCAGCCGGGTTCGGGATTTGCCGGATCTGTTACCCTGCCGGGAATTACTTCTAACGGGGCTTTTGAATAATGGCTGCCAAAAGAGGGAGATGCCGCAAGAAGGGCTTTTGTATAGGGGTGCAGCCTTGGGCCCCTGTCATCTTTTGTGCTCTTGATTAAGGACGAATCCAGGGTTTCCATAACCAGCCCGCCGTACATTACCACAATACGGTCTGAAATATCCGCTACAAGGTCAATATCGTGGCTGATAAATATAATTGAGATTTGGCGCTTCCGGCGCAGGGTTTTTAGAAGTTCAATAATTTGTTTTTGAATAGTTACATCCAGTGCGGTGGTAGGTTCATCGGCAATAAGAAGCTCGCAGCCCTGGGCCAGCGCAAGGGCAATGCTTATGCGCTGAAGCTGACCGCCGGAAAACTGGTGCGGAAAATTAGAAAACCTTTTTCCCATGTCCGCAAGGCCTGTTTCTTTTAGCAAGGCTTCCGCTTTTTCAAATGCTTCCGCTTTTTTAATGCCGGGCATTGAATTGCGAAAAGTTTCAAAAAATACATTACCAATGTTTTGCAGGGGATCGTAAGATCGTCCGGGCTCTTGAAAGATCATGCCTATCTTTTTCCCCCGATATTCCCGCATTTCTTTTATAGGAAGATTGATGATTTCTTTTCCTTCGTATAAAACTGAACCTGTTACCCCGGCGTTTTTGGGGAGAAGGGCCGGGATGGCGCTTGTAGAAACGCTTTTTCCGGATCCCGATTCTCCGACTATACCCAGGGTTTCTCCTTTTGCCACAGTAAAAGAAACGCCCCGTACTGCCTGCACGTTTATATACGAAGATCCCCGCAAAACAGAAAAAGAAACATTTAACTCTTTGACAATTAATAACCGGGAAGCGGTAATTAAACCGGAAGCATCGCTATTTATCGGCGCTTGTTCATTTTTTATTTGATTGGAAGTATCCCTGGTTTTCCAAAATCTAATTTTTGAAAAAATATGTTTTGGAAAAACAGTATGATAAGGATCATAATAATCACGCAGGGCGTCCCCAATAAAATTAAAGCCCAGCGTTACCGCCAAAAGAAACCAGACGGGCGAAAGCAGCCAGGGATACGCGATAAGGTTTGCAATGGTAGAAATATCCCGTTTTATAAGGGAACCCCAGCTTACAGCAGGATCGGTAATACCCAGCCCAAGATACGAAAGGGTTGTTTCTGTCATAATAAACCCGGGCACCGAAAGGGCAACGCTCACGATAAGAAGGCTGGCAATTTGGGGGATAATATGGGAAAAAATAATTACCCCCGAGGGGATCATTTCAAGCTGGCTGTTTTGGATAAATTCTTCACGTTTAATGGCATGAACCATGCCGCGAATTGTTCGGGCTGATCCCGGCCAGCCGACCAGCGAAAGGATTAGGGTGATCATCATGTAGGTCTGTCCGGAATCCATCCTTGATGAAAGGAGAGATCGTAAAAAGAGAATTAGATAAAGTCCGGGGATAAGCATAAAGAATTCGGAAAAGCGCATGATGGTCCAGTCTGTTTTGCCTCCAAAATAACCCGCAATTCCGCCAAAGATTATGGAAAGAAGAAGGGAAATGGCGGTAGCGATAAACCCAATGGTTAACGAAATGCGGCTCCCGTAAACAATACGGGAAAAAAGATCCCGTCCAAGGCTGTCCGTGCCCATAAGGAATACAGGGTAAGCGTCTTTTTCGGATGTGTAGAGATGCCGGTTCATGGGAATAATTCCCCATAGTTTATAGGGTTCCCCTTTGCCAAAAAAGGCTATAGCGCTGTAATGATCTTTAATACGGACATACTTCCAGTTTACCGTGTTGATGACATAACATTCCTGAGAGACAAATTTCCCGTCGTGATACCGCACATTGGGGGGGTGATAGGTTTTATCGGGAAAAGACATGGTCGCCGGGTAGGGTGCGGCAAATTCCGCAAATCCCATAAGTAAATACAAAATAATGAGAATCACAAAAGAAGCTATAGCCAGAGGCCTTGACTTCAAATAATAAAAAAAGTTCTTCATGTCAGCTTCTTTGACTCCCGTATCTGATTCTTGGATCAACCATTGCCAGGCAAATATCGCTTATAAGCATTCCAAGAAGGACCAAAAAAGAAATAAACATAACATTGCTAAGTACAAGGTTTATGTCTTCCTGTATTACCGCTTCGTACATAAGCCGCCCTATGCCGGGATAAGCAAAAATAATTTCCAGAATCAGGGAACCTGAAAAAAGACCTGCCAGCATATTTGCGCTTCCGGTAATATACGGGTTAAGGGTATTGCGGAATGCATGGTTAAAATAAACGCGCCATTCAGAAATGCCCCTGGAACGCAGGCTGGTTATGTATGGCTGCCCCAACTGATCCAGCATGGTAGCCCTAATCATGCGCAGGGAGCCGCCTATGCCGCCCAGAAACGCGGCCAAAAGGGGAAGAAATACATGGTAGGCATAGGAAAAAACAAAACGCACCGGGGAATCGGAGAAGGGAAACCTTGGATACGCGGTAACCGGAAAAAGGCCGGTAACGGACGCGAAAAGCTGCAAAAGGATAAGCATAAGTATGCCCGGAAATGCGTGGAGGGCAAGGGCAAAAAATGTTACCGCCAGGTCGGCGGGCGTCCCCGCCTTGGTAGAAAAATAAACCCCCAATAAAAATGAAAAAAACGTTATAAGCGCCAAAGAAATAATATTAAGAAGAACCGAATTGAACAGCCTTGAAGAAATTAAAAAAGAAACAGGAGCCTGTGAAATTAAACTGACCCCAAGATCCCGGTGGAAAACAACCTGTTTGAGCCATCTGAAATATTGTATATAAAAGGGCTTGTCCAGCCCAAGTTCCGACCGCCGGGCCGCCGCCTGCTCTTCTGAATAGTCCTGGGAATTTGAGCTTATGTTTGCCCCGGCCCTTCCTTCGGCGCTGCTCATAAGCTGTTGAAGCATTATCTGGTTTACGATGTCCCCCGGCGCCAGTTCCATAAGGCCGAACACGGCAAAGCCCAAAAGAAAGAGCATGATCATCATGGTAACAAAGCGGCCTAAAATGTAAGACGCCATGGGCAGTTTCTTTTTAAATACGTAAAAAGGCGAAAGAATGCGCTGTATCTGCATTTTGCTTTTATCCCCTTTACTTTAAAAATAAATATGAAGTCAAAGCCGCTTTAAGGTTATCGTAATAAAAATTTGTTAAATCCCAGCGGTTCAGAATGGCGTAGAAACTTCTGGGCCTCATTAGATAGATGACGGGGCATTGTTCAAGAATAATGCTTTGATATTCATCCCAAATCTTTTGGGCGTTTTCCCGGTCTATGGTAAAACTGCCCTCGTTATAAAGCTCATCGACCCGGGCTTCCCATTCGGTAGCGGGTTTTTCCTGCAGCGGGTGCCACAGATGGAGGTTTCCGCTTGAAGGCCATACATTGGAACCCTGGGTAGGCCAGAAATTGATTCCCAGTCCGATAAAGATGGAAGACCAGTCGTAGGTACCGCTTAACTGATTTACAAGTTTCTGAAAATCCGTAGCCCTGATATTTATTTTTATTCCGATTTTTGCGGCTTCGTCCATTAAAATGGACGCGGTATCCGAATAAGTTGTAGCATCGGCGGGAATGGAAAGGTCAAATTCAATTGCCTGCCCTTTTTCGTCCCGCATAATTCCCGCATTATCCTGTTTAATGCCTATGGATGCCAAAATGTCTATGGCGGTTTCCGGATTATAAACATATTTTAGTTTAATATCAGGATTATAATAAGGATTTGCAGAAGCGAAAAAATCAAACTTTGGCTCTGCAAGGCCGCGGTAAACCTGGGTAATAATTCTGTCCCGGTTTAAAATGGAACTCATGGCCTGGCGGAATTCTTTTTGGATAAACCATTCGTACCAGGGAGCATCTTTCATTTTAGGGTTTTGGTTAAAGCTCCAGAGGGCGGCGCCAAGGGAACCTTCGTCGTTAAAAACCGAATAATTACCTTTATTATTATTAATCAAATCATCAAGATCTTCGGGGAGGGCCCCGTAAGCTTCAACGCCGCCTTCTTTGAATACAAGAAATTGAGTGCCCTTATCGGGAAGTATCTGGACAATATTTTTTTCTATATACGGCAGGCTGGTTCCCGCGCTGTCTTTTTCCCAGTAGTCGGGGTTTCGGTGGAATACCAGCCTTAAACCCGGAACATATTCTGTAATAAACCATTGCCCCATGGAAGGAATTTCTTTTGGATCCGAAGCAATGCTGAAAAGATCCAGCACTTTCTGAACCCCGCCTTCTTCTTTGGCCTTGGCATAAATAAAAGAAGGCCCGAACCGGCAGTTTGTTGACAAAAGGGGGTTCGCGTCTATGCGGGGGAAATTAAACGAAAAACGCTTTTCGTCAATTTTTTCTATATCCACATGGGCGCTTTCCCCATTCGCAAGGGTAATAAACTGGCTGTTGTAGGCAGAGCTGTGAAATGCCTGGTCTCCTTCTATCTCGTTATACCAGAAAACCACATCATCGCTTGTAACAGGAATTTTTTTATCAGAATTATAATAGCTCCAGTAAAGATTGTCCCTAAGGGTATAAATTACCTTTAGCGTCCCCTTTTCCTCGTCCACAACAATTTCGGGAAAGGCGCATTTTGGCTCCCACCTGCGGTTTACGGGATCGTAACTCAGAAGGTACTCGTGGAGGCTTCCAACAATGGCGAGGGTTTCGGCATCCCGTTCGGCAATGAGGAGGTTAAAACTTTTTGGTTCTGCGGTGATGCCTGAACTCCAGGTGCCGCCCGGGCGGCCGGGAACAAAGTCTTCACCCTTCCAGGGTTTGCTTTGGGTTTTTGCCAACAGCTCGGCTATCCCCTCGACCTTAAGCTTTTCAAGCTCTTCCCGGGAATATTCCGGCGTCCTTGCGCAGGAAACAATGATTAAAAAACAGGCGAAAAAAACAATCCCGCCCCAAGTTATCCTACCTTTTTTCACGGTTGTAGTTTATAATGGAGGGAAATAAACTGTCAACGCGCTGTGCGCGCTATTCATAGAAGTATGGATTGACGCGCCGGCATGAGTTGTTTACAGAACCAGAGGGGCCTTGCCGTCACAGCCGCATATTTTCATCCGTTCCATAACTTTTTTCGAGACCGCCTCCCGGGCTGCATTCCCGAATTTTTTGGGATCTATTGTCGAAGGATTTTTGCTTAACCAGTCTTTTACCGCTTCGGTATAGGCTATCCGCAGTTCCGTGGCGAAATTGACCTTGCAGATTCCCCGGCGTATACAGTCCTTTACTACATCATCGCTCAACCCGGACGCGCCGTGGAGTACCAGGGGAATACTGACGGTGTTTTTTAGAACGCAGATAAGTTCCACTTTAAGAACCGGCGTTTTTGCATAAACCCCGTGGGCAGTGCCGACTCCCACGGCAAGGGAGGAAACTCCTGTTTTTTCGACAAAGAGCGCCGCCTCCGCGGGATCCGTATAACCGGCCCCGTCACTAGACATGCCGTCTTCTTTGCCGCCAACCTTGCCCAATTCGCCTTCAACAGGGACATTGCAGGGTTTGCAGAATTTAACCACCGATTCGGTGAGGGAGATATTTTCGTCCAGAGGATATTTGGATCCGTCTATCATTATGGATGTATATCCCTTGCGGAGGGCTTGGGCTGCCAGGGCAAAGGTATCACCGTGATCCAGGTGAATGGCCACAGGGACAGGGCTGTTTTTTGCCAAGGCGGAAACATTGGCGAGGTACAGATCGAGGCTCCCGTATTTAAGAGTCCCCGGGGTTGTTTGTATGATAACAGGCGCATTAAGTTCTTCCGCGGCCTTAATGATGGCCTGTATCATTTCCATGTTTTCAGCATTAAAGGCGCCCAGGGCCCAGCATCCTTCCCGGGCCTTAAGCAGCATTTTTTCGCTAGTAACCAGCGGCATAGAAAACTCCTTTCCGGTATTTTTTTACCCGGCATAGTCATAAAGGGACAGATTTTTTTCCAGAACCTTTTTAAAGATATCAAAACCCCTTTGGTATACTTTAAAAGTATCTTCATTGGGCGTGTATTTTTTTCGCCTGATTTTTCCAATCAGGGCGTCTTCAAAATTATTGAACATACCCACCGCCACGCCGGCCGCGGCGGCAATCCCCACGCAGGCGACATCCCGGCAGTCGGGAACTTCAATGGGCAGCTCCAAAACATCAGATACAATCTGGGACCAGACAGGGGAATTGGAAACCCCGCCTGTCATGATTGCGTTTACCGGGACTGTACCGGATCCGCGGAAAAGCTCCATTATATTGCGCATGGCATAAGCGGTGCCTTCCATAAACATCCTGGTAAGGGAATTCATATTGTGAGACGGCTTCATGCCAAAAACAACGCCGGTTGTGTTGTCGTTATAAAGCGGGCAGCGCTGGCCTACCATGTAAGGAAGAAAGATAAGGCCGTCATTCCCCGGCGGGGCAAGGGCAGCCATTTCGTCAATCTTTTTGTAATCCTTTAACCCCAGGGTATTCCTGAACCAACGCATGGTTCCCCCGCCGAAATCAACCGCCGCCACGCTTAAATACGCCCCGGGCCGTATGTGGTTATGCGTATGGAACAAGGGATGGGCCTCAGGCGAATCCCGGACCAGGCCCAGGGCAATGACCGTTCCGCCTGCCACATACAGATCCCCTTCGTGGATAGCGCCGGTTCCCAGGGCCGAGGCGACTACATCCATAGCCCCGGCGATAACCGGAGTGCCTTGGACAAGGCCGCACGCCGCGGCGGCCCGGGCCGAAACCCTGCCGGCTATATCGGTGCTTTTATAGATGTCGGGCAGTTTGTCCTTTTCAATCCCAAAATCCCGAATCAGTTCGTCCGACCATTTGCCCGTTTTTGTATCCGCAAGAAGCGAAAGGCCGTTTTCGGTATCATCCTGGGAATGAACGCCGGTCAGCATATAGACCAGATACCCGTTGGCGTGAAAGAATTTCCAGGTTTGCCTATAAATATCCGGTTCGTTTTCTTTTATCCAGAGAATCTTGGGCGCAATATCAGAAGGGTCGGCCTTGTTGCAGGTAATATCAAAAAGCCGCGGGCCCGCTATGCGCTCTACCGCCTCCGACTGGCTTTTGGCCCTTCTATCCATCCAGAGAAGACCGTTCCGCAGGGCTTTGCCTGATTTATTCACCGGAAGCACCACGCTGCTCATGGTGTCAATGCCCACCGCGTCTATCCACGACGCGCTAATCCCCGCCTTGGCGATACATTCTTTGACAGACACGCAGAAACTCTCCCACCACTGGCTTGAAGGCTGCTCTGCCCCGCCGCTGCTTACCATAAAAGTAGGATACTCGTGTCCAGCGGAGGCGATGATTTTGAGTGATTCATCTAAAATAACCGCCTTGCAGCTTGAAGTTCCCAAATCAAATCCAAGTAAATATCCCATGGCAATTAAACACTCCCGGGCAGTATAATAGCAAAAAACCGGCGTTGTGGCGAGATAAGGCAATGCAAAAGCATTTCCCCCGTAATCCAAACAGTACGCCCGGGCGCATCCCCGGCTGGGTGCTAGATGGACGAAACTCCTCACGCGCTTCGCGCCATTTGTTGTGTTACGTTTATTGTCTTAGGGTTACTTTTTCTGCGTATGGCATTATCCTGGTCGTCGTTTCGCCATACGCACCGCCGGGGAGCCGCCCGGCGTATTGTTTGCGTTGTCGGCAAATGCGCTTGCTTTGTGATGGGGCAGGAGCGGCCTCGCCGGTGAAGCCGCCCGGCGTCCTGTTTGCGTTATCGACAAATGCTCTTGCTTTATGG
>JAIRLQ010000144.1 GCA_031259345.1 Treponema sp. | reverse complement strand
GCCGCTTGTGCGTCAGTTCCGCCAGCGGGTTCACCTGATCCATAAACTGGGAAAGCTGGCTGGAACCAAAAAATTCTTTGATAACCGCTACTACAGGTTTTATTGAAATAAGGTCCTGGGGCTTGATGGTTTCGGTTTCTTTAAGGCTCATGCGTTCCTTGGCGATCCGTTCCATACGGCTAAAAGCCGTCTTCATCTGGTTTGCCAAAAGCTCGCCCACCGAACGGACCCGCCGGTTGCCCAGGTGATCGATATCATCAATTATCGCGTCCCCGATAAAAACCTTGATAAGAAATTTCATCGTGGCAATGACATCCTGTTTGGTCAGCGTCAAATCTTCCAGAGGCGGCTTAAAGTCGAATTTCTTGTTAAGCTTATAGCGCCCCACCTTGCCCAGGTCATAGCGCCGGGAAGTGAAAAACATTCCCAGCAAATCTTTTTCGGCGTTTTCCACCGTGATGGATTCGCCGGGCATCAATACGCTGTACACTTCATTCAGGGCGTCTTCTTTAGAAGGCTCATCCCGGGTTGAATCTCCCTTGTTGAACTTAAATTCTTCCCGTTCAAAACAGTTAATCAGTATATTTGAATTAAGGGACAAATTCGATTTGGGATCATCCGGGTTTTCAAGATCGATAAATTTAATTACTTCCACAGTGCTAACGCCGTTGGAAATAAGTTCTTCCAGGTTATGAAGGTGAAGTTTTTCGCCCGCCCGGAAAAGTTTTTTCTTTCCGGCGTTTTCGTCCTGAACCTTGTCCGCCGGAGCTTCATCTTTTATCCAAACCGGCGCAGCAAGAACCTGGCCGTTTATTTTTTCTTTTGTTTCCTGGTCGTTTTTAATTTTAAAAACTTCGGTTTTATAAAAACAGCGGATAATATCTTCGCGCTTTTCATAACCCAGGGCCCTTAGGAAGGTTGTCCCCAATATGCGTTTTTTTCTGTCGATTTTTGCATAGATCAGTTCTTTTTTCTGATCAACTTCAAACTCAAGCCAGCTCCCCCGATAGGGGATGATACGGGAAGAAAAGGCCTTGTCTTCTTTTTCATGGCTAAAAATAACCCCCGGGGACCGGTGAATCTGGGAAACCACCACACGTTCAGCGCCGTTTATGATAAATGTTCCCCGTTCAGTCATTATGGGAATGTCCCCCATATAAATATCTTTTTGCCGCATCTCACCGGTCTGATTAAAAATCAATTTAACCCTGGCTTTAAGGGGAACAGAATAGGTCTGATTTTTTTGTTTACATTCCTGTTCGGTAAATTTTATATTTTCCTCGTCCAGGGAATAATATTCATAATCCAGAACCATATCCCCGGCAGGGCTTTCAATGGGAAAAGTAGATCTAAATACTTCTTCCAGCCCCTGTGCATCCGGTTTCTGGTTTTTCTTAAGTTTATTTCGCTGAAGAAAGCGCTCGTAAGACCGTGTCTGGATATCGACAAGATCCGGAAGGTCCATGACATCCTGATAATCTTTTCCGATATACGTTCGTTTTGTAATGGTTTTCACTTTTGCCATTCCTTCCCCCCGAATTTTTATACTACCCGGCCTGCCGGGAATACATTTTTACATAAAATCATAAAGGGGCCGGACAAATGCCCGGAACCCCTACAGCGCTGTCCGAACAAGCTTTCACACCTTTCGGCCAGCGCCATTCAAGAGAAAATTGTTCTGTCGGTTTAGCGGCCAAAAGCCGCCGGAGTCTTTACTGGATTTCAACCGTACCGCCGGCGGCAGTAATGGCTTCCTTAATTTTGGTGGCCTCATCCTTGGGTATATTTTCCTTAATGGGCTTGGGAGCGCCTTCAACCAGATCTTTTGCTTCTTTAAGACCCAGTTGGGTGATTTCCCGAACCGCTTTGATAACCGCAATCTTTTTATCCTGCGGGGGCGGTTCTTTAAGAACAGGGGTGAATTCCGTCTTTTCTTCCACGGCTTCGGCAGGAGCGCCGGGTGCTGCGCCTGCAACGGCTACCGCTACAGGGGCAGCAGCGGAAACACCAAACTTTTCTTCCATAGCCTTGACCAGCTCGGAAACTTCCAGAACCGTCATGGAGGCAATCGCTTCCAAAATCTCTTCTTTTGTGGCTGCCATATTATCTTCTCCTAAAATTTTTTACGCCTTTCATACGAAAAGCGCCCGGGCGAACCCGGAATTAAACCCGACAGGACAGCAGCTGCAGGCAAACGCCTGACGAAGCCTGAAGGGCAAAAATACGATTTTACGCCGCTCCTGCTTCCGCTTTTTTGTCGGCAATGGCCTTGACGGTACGCACCAGGCGGGATGGGATGTCGTTGAGGGCAGCGGCAAAATTCCGCGCCGGACCGTTCATCACCGACATAAGCATTGAAATAAGCTCCAGCTTGCCGGGCAGTTTTGAAAAAGCTTCTATCTGCTTTGCGTCATACACACTGGAGCCCACAAGGCCGCCTTTTACTTTAAGCGTTGGAGCTTCTCTTGCAAAGTTCAAAAGGATCTTCGCCACTTCGTTGGGGTCCTTTGGGGTGATAGCTACCGCGGTAGGCCCTGTCAGGTAGGAAGACACATCAGGAGCGGACATTTGCTCAAAGGCAATACGGGCAAAGTTGTTTTTTATTACCTTAAACTGGGCCTCTTTACCCCGCAACTGAGTTCTGAGATTCGTAATCTGTGCAACGGTCAAGCCCCGGAAGTCGACAAACAAAAAATCCTGTGAAGCTTCAAAAGATTTCTTTATATCGGCAATGGACTTGGCTTTTGCGGGCTGCCATTTGGCGGCGCCCAGCTTTTTTGCTTCTTCTGCCATTTATTTCTCCTCGTCCTTAATGGTAATCCATACGCCGGGACCCATAGTGGAAGACGCCGAAATGGTTTGAATAAAATCACCCTTGGCATCCACCGGCTTTTTCCGTTTAATTTCGTGAACCACTGTCTGGATATTTTCGACAAGCTTTTCGCTTTCCATGTTGACCTTGCCAATTGCCAGATGAACAACGCCGGTTTTATCGGCCCTGAATTCCGTACGGCCTTTTTTAAGTTCCGAAAGAGCGCCTTTAAGGTCGAAGGTAACCGTGCCGGTCTTGGGATTGGGCATAAGGCCTTTACGGCCCAGAACCATACCAAGTTTGCCGACATCTTTCATCATATCAGGGGTGGCTACCGCTACGTCAAAATCTGTCCAGCCGCCTTTTACCTTTTCGATAAGGTCATCGGCCCCGACAAAAGTAGCGCCGGCTTCCTGGGCTTCTTTTTCTTTTTCGGGTTTGCAGAAAACCAGCACTCTTTTTTCGCCCTTAAACTGATTTGGAAGAACTACCGTATCCCGCACAGACTGGCTTTTTTTAAGGTTAAGCTTGACCGAAAGATCGATGGTTTCCGGAAATTTGGCGAAGGCTATTGATTTTACCAAATCCATTGCTTCTTTTGGTTCGTAAGAAACGGAGGGGTTGTACTTTTTTACGCTTTCACGATATTTTTTTCCGCGCTTCATTTTTCCACCTCGACACCCATGGACCGGGCTGTCCCGGCTATGATTTTCATGGCCCCCGCAAGATCAACCGCCGAAAGATCGGGCATTTTGAGCTTGGCTATCTCCTCACATTTGGCTTTGGGAAGGGTTCCCACTTTGACCTTGTGAGGTTCCGCGGAGCCCTTTTCCAAACTCATGGCTTTCTTTATAAGAACCGAAGCCGGCGGAGTTTTAAGGATAAAGGTGAAAGACTTATCCGCATAAACGGTGATGACCACAGGAATCACGAGCCCCGGTTCCATGGATTTTGTCCTGTCGTTAAATTGCTGGACAAACTGAGGGGCGCTGACGCCATGAGGTCCCAACGCAGGGCCGACAGGCGGGGCCGGAGTGGCCTTGCCTGCGGGGCACTGCAGCTTGATAATGGCAGTTATCTTTTTCTTTGCCATTTTTTTATCTCCTTCGTGGTGTTTCCGGAAGCTGCCGGATTGACGAGGATCTCAAACCCTCTCCCACTTATTAAGTTACAACTTTTCTACCTGCAAAAAATCAACTTCTACCGGCACATTCCGGCCAAAGATGCCTACCATTACCTTGAGTTTACTCTTTTCTTGATTAACCTCTTCGATGGTTCCGGTAAAGGACTCGAAGGGACCGTCGACCATCTTTACCTGTTCGCCGGGATTGAACGACTGGCGCGTCCTAGCCGGACGCTCCCCTTTGAGCTCGCCGGATTTTTGAAGTATACCCCTTGCCTCATCCCCGGTAAGGGCATTGGGCTTTTTGTCCGCCGTAGCGCCTAAAAAGCCCGATACACCCTGGATTTTCCGAATCTTGGAAGTGGTGATCTTCCATTCTTTATCGGGAAGATCCATCTCGACCAGGATATATCCCGGGAGGAATTTGCGGTTTTGGGTCTTTTTTTTGCCGTCCCTGACTTCTACAACTTCTTCGGAAGGCACTTTTATGTCCCGCACCACTTCCTTTTCCAGTTCACCGTTTTCGATCATCAGGCGGATGATTTTTTCAATTTTATTTTCATATCCCGAATATGTAGACAGGACATACCAGCCCGTTGCCATAAGATTCCCTTTACCTCTGCCCGCAAAAGCGTAAAAACGCCATTACAGGCTTCCGGTTAAAATATTGCCTGCACTCCAAGGAGCAGAAGCACGTCCACCAGGCCAAGAACCACTGCAATGATAACGGTGGAAACGATAACAACCTTAACAGAGCTGACAACGTCATCCCGGCTTGGCCAAATCACTTTCCGGAGTTCAGCGTAAGATTCTTTAATAAACTGAACAATCTTGCCCATGCCATCCCCTTTCTTCCAATTCTATAATTTTTTCCAGGCGCAGAAGGCTTCGCCTTCCCGTCGCCGGCCTCCTGCCGGCTCCTTCCAGGCCGCGCTTTAGCCCTTTCGGGCGCGTCCATGCGCCCTTTCCCTCCCACCTGGTCGGTGGGCTAAAGCGATCGAAGCCTTCTGGGCTTCGTCTATAAATTACAAAATTGTTTCCAATTCTATAATCTTTTCCAGGCGCAGAAGGCTTCGAACCCTCGACCTGCGGTTTTGGAGACCGCCGCTCTACCAACTGAGCTATACGCCTTTTTCTTTACTTTATTTTGGTCTCTTTATGTACGGTGTGCTTCCGGTCAAAGGGACAATACTTTTTCAACTCCAGTTTTTCCTGGGTGTTCCGCCGGTTCTTTTTGGTGGAATAGTTTTTCCGTTTGCATTCGGTACATTGAAGCGCAATCAACTCAACCGCTGTTTTTTTGCTCGCCATTTGCTTAATCTCCTGTTCATCAAGGGTGGAGTTTTTTGACAAACCACAGGCTTGGGTTAAAACTCCAAGACCAAAAGCTAAAGGCTTTTGGTCAGCCCTCGATCAGAATCGAACTGATGACCTTATCCTTACCATGGATATGCTCTGCCAACTGAGCTACAAGGGCATACTGCACATAGTATAACGTTTGGTAAAAATAACAAATTAAGTTGATTTCGTCAAGGGGCTATCCGAAAACTTTGAAAAACTTATTCGGATTTTAGTTTCCGGACAGCCCCCAGGCTCTATTTATTCTGGGGAATATCCGGAATCGATGCAAAGCCTCTTTCAAGTTCCTCATCGGTAGGAACATGGTCGCTCATGGTTTTATCGTTGTATGCCATGTAGGCGGTCATGTCAAAATAACCGGTACCGGTTAACCCAAAGAGTATTACCTTTTTTTCGCCGCTGCGCTTACATTCCATCGCCTCGTCTATTGCCACTTTGATTGCGTGGGAAGATTCTGGGGCCGGGAGTATGCCTTCTGTTTTCATAAAGCTTACCGCGGCGTCAAATACATCGGTCTGCACTTCGGAACGCGCTTCCAGGTATCCATCCTTGTAAAGCTTTGAAAGCACCGAATTCATGCCGTGATAACGCAAGCCGCCGGCGTGGTTGGCAGAGGGGATAAAGCCGTTGCCCAGAGTATACATCCGCAATAGCGGTGTAGTCATTGCCGTATCTCCAAAATCGTAAGCATAGCGGCCCCGGGTAAACGACGGACAAGAAGCGGGTTCTACCGCGATAAAACGGGTTTTCGATTTACCTGCCAGTTTTTCACCCATAAAGGGCGAAATAAGGCCTCCAAGATTGGAACCGCCTCCGGCGCAGCCAATGATAATGTCAGGCTTTATGTCATATTTCTCCAGTGCGGCCTTGGTTTCCTGGCCGATGATTGACTGATGCAGCAGCACATGGTTAAGGACGCTTCCCAGCACATAACGGCATTTGTCGGTTTTAACCGCCGTCTCAATCGCCTCTGAAATCGCGCAGCCAAGGGAACCGCCGGTGTCCGGATTGGCCGCCAAAATCTTTTTGCCGGAGTCGGTCGTTAAGGACGGTGAAGGGACAAGATTGGCGCCATAGGTTTCTATAAGCGCTTTGCGGTATGGCTTCTGCTGGGAACTTACCTTTACCATATAAACCGTCAGCTTAAGGCCATAAAATGCGCAGGCCATTGCCATAGCCGTACCCCACTGCCCGGCGCCTGTTTCGGTAGTAAGGGATGTAAGCCCCTCTTCTTTCGCGTAATAGGCCTGCGCGCCGGCGGAATTAAGCTTATGCGAACCGGATGTATTGGTTCCCTCAAATTTGTAATAAATTTCCGCGGGGGTACCCAGGGCTCTTTCCAGAAAATAGGCCCGTATCAGCGGCGCGGGACGGTAGGCTTTGTAAAATTCCTGAAGGCCATCGGGAATTGGTACCAGCCGTGTCGTGTCGTCAAGCTCCTGCTTGACCGGTTCTTTACAAAACACTCCTTCCAGATCCGCAGCCGTCGCGTTTTGCAGGGTACCGGGATGCAGGATGGGCTCGGGCTTGTCCTTCATATCCGCGCGAAGGTTGTACCAAAATTTTGGAATTTCATCCTCGGTTAGATAAAGGCGTGTAGGGATCTTCTTTGACATAGTTTCCTCCTGAAGTATTACGGAAATCTTTGGGATTATATATGCCCCGGATTTCTCGTTTCTATTTATAGAAACGTACTCGGTAAATTATTTCCTGTCAAGCCTTTTTCTCTGGTTTTATTTTTTTTTCGCTATTTTTCTTTTGAGCCCCGGAAGATTAGCGAACGCCGTCTGAAGCCGAATCCTCAAACTTCCACCCATCCTGCGGGGAGAAACTATACTTGCCGCTCTTGCTGCCGTTGGACTTATAAAACGCGTCGAAGTTGTTGGCAGTGGTGTATATCACATCACCTTTGTCATCAAGATAGTCTACCGGCGCCTTGGAAGATTTTTGGGTTGTACGGCTTTCAAAAACCTGTTTGCCCATTTCGGTAACACTTGGCGGAATGGTAATATCAAACAGTTGGTTATTGTAAAAGGCGCCGTCCCCCACTTTGACCATCGCCCCGCCTATTACCAGGGTGTTCAATTTATTGGATGAAAACGCGCCTTCACCCAGGGCAGTAACATTGTTGGGAATGGTGAGGGTTTTAAGTTTATTGAAGAAAAACGCATAAGCCCCTATGGTGGTAACACTTTCGGGGATGACAATTTCCGCTATATTGTTTTCGGCAAAGGCCCCCACGCCGATTTCGGTAAGCCCTTGCCCTAGAGTAACGTTTTCAAGCTTATTGGAAAAGAAAGCTTTTTGCCCAATAGTTGTTACACTGTCGCCAACAGTTAGGGAGGTAAGCTGGTTGAAAGAAAAAGCCTGCTCTCCAATAGTAGTAACGCTATTGGGGATGGTAACGCTGGTAAGGCCCTTGTTGGTAAACGCCCCCTGTCCAATAGCTGTTACGGGCATATTATTAATGGTTTCGGGGATAAAAAGCTCCCTGGTACTGCCGCTGGAACTGATTATGGTAAGGCTTCCATTATTTTCCTCTACCGTAATTTTCATGCCTGCCTGGGCGCTAAGGGGAAGGGTAAAAAGTGCCGCCAGGAAAACAGCGGCCGGAATAACCCTTCCCGCCGTAAGAGGACGGTGAATGAACTTCTTCAACATAAACATTTTCCCTCTATGTTAATTTTCGGCTATTGTGCCAGATAAGCCAGAGTTTTACTGAATTTTCAATTTTTTAAATTTTTTACTTGACAGTCGTATTAATTTGATATATGCTATTATACGACAGAAGAAAATATTTGACTGATGATGGAGGGTCTATGAAATTTTTACGGATATTCCTCTGCGTGCTTTTCGGAGCCGTATTGGTTTTTGGGCAGGTACTTGCGTTCACGGTATGGCACCGGCTGCATAACGGTATGCTTTTTCTCGGCATTATGCTTGCCTTTGACGCGGCGGGCATCACCGGCTTGATGTTCGCACGGGGTTATTTTATGAAGAGAAAAGCCGCCGGGGCTTTATTAATCGGGGTTTCCATTGTCCTCTCGTCCTGTAGCGGGATGCCGAAAACGGGCAACGGAAACAGTATTACTTCGGAACGGGCTGTTTCCGCCTTTGACAGGGTGCATGTTGCCGCCAATGCCTTGGTGCGTATTCATCTGGCGGAAGAGACCCGTGTTATAGTTAGCGCCGATTCCAACCTGAATGAATTCATCGGGGTTGAAACGAAGAAAAATATCCTGGAAATCAAAACAAGGCCGGTGCGCAAATATTCCCACCCGCATTTTACTGTTGACGTATACAGCCCCATCATAAGCGGCGTTTCGGTAAGGGGGCCCGGGAGTATTGAGCTTGTGGATAAAATCAGCGCGCCGTTGTTCCGGGTGAACAGCACGGGAGACGGGAGTATAACGGGAGCCATTGAGTGCGAGACCTTTGAGGCGAATATGGTGGGTTCCTGCGTTATTAGCGTTACGGGCAGCGCCGCAAGAGCGGGGATCAATGTAGTTGGGGAAGGGACATTTAATGGAAAAGATTTTAAACTTACCCGTGCCGATATCGTTATTACCGGAGAAGGGAGCATAACCCTGTGGGCAACAGACTCCCTGGCCAGTACCATTACCGGTTCGGGCGAAGTAAAGTACCGGGGCAATCCGGTTATTGATTTTAGTGGAGCGGGCTCGTGCCGTTTTGTAAGGCTTCCGGACGAAGCCGGGTTTCCTGAAGGAACCGGGCTTTCCGGGTAAAGCCGGCCTCCCAAAGGAGGCAAGGAGAAATTTTTATGGAAACAATTGGCGAAGAAAAGTCTGAGGAACCAAAGCTTTCCCCGGATTTGCTGCGAGGACACACCGAAACCATTGTGCTGGGGATACTGCACAATGGTGACGCTTACGGCTTTGAGATTTACAACAATATCCTGGAACGCACCGGAGAACGTTACGAGCTAAAAGAGACCACCCTCTATTCCAGCTACAAGCGGCTGGAACAGGAAGGCTGTATCAGCTCCTATTGGGGTGATGAAACCCAGGGTGCCCGCAGGCGTTACTATCACCTGACGGACAAAGGCCGCAAACAGTACAAGCAAAACCTGATTGACTGGGAGTTTACCCGGGACATTCTTGAAAAACTGATGAAAGTTGAGGAGAAAAAATGAACACAAAAGAATATGTAAAATCACTTTTTAAGGATTATGAAGAAACGGCGGATCTTCGGGACTTTATGG
>JAIRLQ010000141.1 GCA_031259345.1 Treponema sp. | reverse complement strand
GCGGTCTTGTCCACCCTGGGATTGGGGAGGTAGCCCCATTGCAGGGACTCGGGAGCGTTGCGGATAAGTTCATCGGCCGCCCACTGCCCGTAGACGAGCATGGGAATCGCCCCCTGCATGAACTGGCCGTTCACATTAGTATCGTCATAGGTAGGACCTGTCATCGCCCTGCTCTTGATCGCGGCGCTTATCAGGCTGACCCCTTCCAAGAATTTAGCCGAAGCCTGCACCCGTTTTACCGGGTAAATGTTATCGCAAAAACCGGCGCCCTCCGCAGAGGCGGAATAAATGCTTGTAAAGAATACATCGTTAGTCTTTTTATAAAGACCGTAACGATCGGCGCTTTTAAGTTTCTCCGCAATATCGTACATTTGGGCATAGGTCCAGTCTTTTGACGGATAGGGGATACCGGCGTCATCAAAATATTTTTTGTTGTAAAAAATACCGTAAAGGTTTATAAGGCCGGGAGTGCCTATAAATTTGTTATCCACCGTATAGGTAGTAAGGGTTCCCGGATAAAAGCCGTCCAGAAAAGCCCGGTCGGTTTGAAGCAGGGATGTTAAGTCCGCCGTCATGCCTTCCGCCCAGAAATTGAGGGCCATGTCATTGCCGACCATAAATACATCGGGGGCAATATTGGCGGCCAGCATTTCCTGAATCTTAATCCCGTAGTCCTGAAGCGGGGTCGGTTCAAGTTCTACCTTAACGCCGGGAATCGCGTCCTGAAACGTAGCCAGCATCGCGTTGTTCATGGTTTCCCCTTCCCAGGTCATGAACCTGATAACCGCGTCGCCGGATGCGGCGGCCTGGTCAGCCTTTTTTGAACAGCCGACGATCATCACCGCCGCCAGCGGTAATGTGAAAAGAACGACAAACAATCTTCGCATGATCTTCTCCTTGAAGCGTGAATTTATTTTAGGGCTGCGCTGTTAAGCGAGCCAAGCCCTGACATGAAGTACCGCTGCAACAGGACAAATACGACGAGAATGGGCAGGATATACAGCAGATCCGCGGCCATAAAAAGGTTCCACGAAGTAGAATACTGGCCGGTAAAAGCCTTAATCGCGATGGACAGGGTCCACAGTTCTTTTTTGTGCAGGTAGAGCAGGGGGTTAAGGTAGTCGTTCCAACTTGCCTGGACCGCCATAATAACAATAACCATCAGGGCGGGTTTCAGCATCGGCACCAGCACACGGAAAAGGATGGTCAAATGGCCCGCCCCGTCAATACGCGCCGCCTCATCAAAGGAGCGGGATATGCCCATAAAGTTCTGCCGCAGGAGGAATGTATAAAAGGGAGCCCCCAAAAAAGCCGGCACGATAAGGGGCAAAAAAGTATTGACCCACTTGAAAGACGAAAAAAGCATAAATACGGGTATGGTGCCGATCATGCCGGGGAGCATCATCGAGGCGATAATGGCGTAAAACCATATCTTGCGGCCGGGAAATTTGATCCGGGCAATGGCATAGGAAACCAGCGTACAGGACAGGACCTGGCCGACAACGCAGGACGCGGTAATAAGCATCGTGTTTACGAGGGCGCGGAAAAAGTCCATTTGCTTTATTGCAATAGGGTAATTAACCCAGTTGAATTCCCTGGGCAGAATATCGGGGGGCCGCATGAAGATGGTATCGTTTGCCTTAAGGGACATGGTAAACATCCATACCACCGGCACAAGCATCGTTACCGCGAACAGGGAAAGAATCCCATACCGCAGTATCAGGGCTGTCCTGTTCTGCCGTTTCATCGAGGGTATTCGTTTAGGAGTATCCGTTGTTCCCATGGGGCCCTCCTTAATTTTCACTCTCGTAATAGACATATCCTTCGGAAATCCTGAAAACGATAACCGTAAAAACCATGATGATGAAAAACAGGACCCACACCAGCGCCATGGCGTAACCGTACTCGCGCTGATCAAAGGCCGAGCGGTAGATCTGGAAATTCAGAAAATTGGTCGCCAGATTCGGGGCCCCGTTAAGGGTGATCACCAGGGAGGGGGTAAGGACCTGGAACCCCGCGATAAGGCCGGTGATAAGCTGCAAAAACAGGATAGGAGTCATCATGGGGACCGTGATTCGGAAAAAGCGGTAGAATCCGCTGGCCCCGTCCACGGAAGCCGCCTCGTAAAGCTCCACGGGAACGGACTGCAGGCCGGAAAGAAAGATGATCATGTGCCCCCCGCAGCCCCATACGGCGATGATCGCCAGGGCCTGGATCACCATTTTCGGATCCTGCAGCCACTGGCTGGTCGGCAGGCGTAGAAAAGACAACGCCCCGTTCATCAGGCCGAAATCCGGTTCAAAGATAAATTTCCACATCACCAGGGAGGCAACGGCGGGGATGACCACCGGCAAATAGTAGATGGCGCGGAACAGGCGGATCCCCGCCATTGCCTTGTTCAGCAGCAGCGCGAGGAGCAAGCCGAAGATCAGAACCGACGGCACGGTGTAAATAACGTACTTAAAGGTGGCGCGGATGGTGGCAAAAAAAGTCGGATCCTTGGTAAACATCCACTTAAAATTGTTAAGGCCGACAAATTTAACCCTGCCGAATCCGCTGTATTCGGTCAGGGAATAGTAACCAGAGGCGATCATGGGGTAAATAATAAAAATGGAAAAACCTATTACCGTGGGAATCATAAAAAGATACCCCGCGATTCCCTCGCGCAGCCGGCGTTTCCGTTCGCCGGCGGTCCGTTTATGGGTCATCTCGCTTCC
>JAIRLQ010000052.1 GCA_031259345.1 Treponema sp. | reverse complement strand
CAGGCGGTGTTTGCGCCGCCGGCTGTTGTCGCGGCGGTATCTGAGGCGACGGCTGAGCCTGCGCTGTCTGTGGCGGTTGCTGTCGCGGCTGTGTTTGTGCGGGCGGCTGCGCCGGTGCGGGGGGCGGTGTTTGCGCCGCCGGCTGTCGCGGTTGAGCCTGCACGGCAGGCGGTGTTTGTGTGGGCGTCTGCGCCGGTGCGGTGGACGGCGTTTGCGTTGCCGGCTGTCGCGGCTGTGTTTGTGCGGGGGGCTGCGCTTGCGCCGGCCGGGGTGGACGGCCGGAAGACAGCAGGGGGCCGGTCAGCGGAAATTGTACCGGATAAAAATCCGTGTCCGTCCGGGTAAATTGAATGGCTTCCTGTCCGGCGGTAAAAAGCACAAGTTTCCTGGGCCGGTTGGGCAGCCCGGCAATGTAGCTTCCCGCGTAATCCAGCGCCCCATTCAAATCCCGGCGGCTTTCCAGGGGATACAAAAGATAAAGACGGCCGATAATAGTTTCCACATCCCCGACTCCTTCGATCCTTCGGGCAAGTTCGGTCTTTGGACTGTCGGAAAATGAAAGTATATGGAAAGTATCGCCGATGCGAAGAAATTCACGGAGAAAAGGCCCGGAAACATAGTCGGTAAATTCCCGGTAATGGCCGCTCATATTCAGGGAAGTATCAATAAGTACGATAAGATCGATGGGACTGTCGGAATTCCGGGCGCCGCCGGTTTGCTGTTGACTGTAGGAAAACAGCGCAACCAGCAGGGAGAGCAGGGTAAAGTTTATTATTTTTTTCATAATAATATGTTCTTATCTTCGAAAGTGAAAAGGACAGGCCTTGACACTAACCGGCGCGAAAATCAAACGCGGAAATACCCTGCACCGTATATGCGATCTTTTCATCGCCCACGGAAAAATCAAAACTTTCCCCGACTTTTTTATTCAAAATAGCCCCGCCGAATGGGGAAAGGTAGGAGATAATCCTGTTATTAGGATCGGATTCCCACGGACCAAGAATGGTAAATTCTTCCGTTTTTTTGGAAGAATTATTGAAAAGCGTTACCCTGGTTCCAAAAGAAACCCTGCCGGTATTCACCGTAGCGGGATCGAAGATCTGCGCCCGCTCAATTTCGTCCTTAAGCTTTGCCACCGTAGAATTGAGAATTTCCTGTTTTTCCTTGGCCGCTTTGTATTCGGCGTTTTCGCGAAGGTCGCCCAGGGAAAGGGCAAAGGCAATTTCCCTGGAATTCGCGGGGACTTCTTCGTCCATGATATGCGCCAACTGCCGTTGTTTTTCTTCGTACTTTGCCGCGGTAACGATAAGCCCCCGGGTAACAACCGTTTTTTCCGCATCCCCAAAAAATTTAAAACCGGGATACTTGTCAACGATATGACTGCGGAGTTTCATTTTATCCGCGGGATCAAGGTCCTTGACATCTTCGATAAAGGTAAATATACGCAGGATGGTGTCGTAATCCGCGGAATCAATAAATGAATACAACACCCCGTCCTTGAACAGAATCGTGTAGACCTGCTTGTTGATCTTCCGGTTGTCGGATGTTTCACGGTGGTTTTCAATTTCCCGGTAGCTTATATCCAGAATGTGGATCAGGGTGATAAGCTGCTTTTCAAGGGAGATACCGGTCTCCGTAAACCACGTTTCCCCGGTAAGATTTTTGTAGATCCATACTACCGCTTCGCGGTACTGATATTCCCGGTAATTATCAAAACAGTTCTGCACCATGGTGATAATTTTATCCCTGTGGCCTTCTTTCTCAAGCTGTGCGATAATGGAATTATTCAGGGCATAGGGAAAAAGTTTTATAAAAATATCGGACCAGGAAGGGATAAAGAGTTTAATGTGATGCAGGAATTCTTCCCGCAGCTTGCCGTCCTTTATGCCCATAAATACCTGGGATATATCTTCGATGCCGTCAAATATCTGCTGGAAATTCATCTGCAAACCCGAAGCCAGATGGGGGTAATGGCCGGCAATATCCTTTATCAGAAGATAAGAGGCTGCTACCTGTTCATTTACCTGGTTCAAAGACCTCAAGTACCCTGAAAAGTAGGCAAACATTTCCGCAAAATACTCCGAATCCGGTTCCAGGTCTTTTTGGGAAACAAAACTCCGCACGGTCTGTACCCTGTCGAAGAAATTGCGTTCCGCCTTAAATTCGTTGAAGAGTTTTTCTTCGATGGTAATTGGCCGGTCCCGCACCGTGTAAAGATCGATATTTTCCGGAACCACCCCCAGGGAAGTATCCAATTTGAGTACATCCCGGGCCTTGGTACTCCAGGTAGTCCATTCTCCCGCCGAAAGAACCGAAGGAACAAGTTCCGCCTTTATCCGCTTGATATCGCAGGAATTGCCAAAGCTTTTAATGACTGTTTTAAGCGCCCATCCCGGTTCGTTTTTAACCCGTTCATGGAGTTTTTCCTTTTTCCAGGTAGCCTTGAGTACCCAGATGTGGTTCTTCGCCAGGGTTTGCAGGGCATTTACCGCCATTTTCAGTGACATGGAATGCTCGCGTTTTTTCGCAAAGTCGATGACAATATCGTCGCCCTCGATCCTGGCGATACGGCCGACCCCCCAGGTGCGGTGAAACACAAAGTTTCCCTTGTCAAAGGCGATATGCTTTTCAAAGTCCAGGATCGCCTCGTGGACGTTCCGGTAACTCTGGGTCAGGTTTGATATGCGGATATACTCCTCAAGCTGGCTGTGATCCGCGTACTTTTCCCTGAAACATTCGGTGATTTCCCGCCGGGCAAGGGAATCCCTTTCGTCGTACTGGAGTATGAGCTTTAGGATACTGATGGCGGTATTAATATCGCCGCGCTTTTTACAGGAGGCGTACACATCCTGTAACAGAAGTACCGCTTTATCCTCGCTAATATTTTTGGCTATTTTTTTCTGCACGTGGAGGAAAAAGTCGATATCCTCGGGGCAGTACTCCAGGAGTTTTGCCCATATTTCCCGTACATTGGTAAAAAGCTGCTTGTTGATATAACGGTGAAGGGCTTTCTTGTAGCAGTCCACCGCCTCTGCCGTATTGTTGATTTTCTCAAAATGTTCCGCCAGGGCTTTGGCCAGATCGGCTTCCTCATAATCGACCTTGACCAGCCGTTCCCAAATTCCAAAAACAGCCTCTTCCTCGTTGTCGTTTTTATAGTATTCCGCAAGGGTCCTTAGGGCGAATTTTGATTCCCCGTAATCCAGTATCCTTTCGCACAGGTACTTTACAATATTTCCCTTGTGGTTATCCACAAAAATCGTGACCAGATTTACCAGCGCGGCGTCGTCGATTATCTGCCTGGACAGGGCGATCATCCCGGAAATATAAAGCGCAATGATACTGTTTTTTGTATGCCCCAGGTGTTCGTCGCATATCTTCTTGAGACTGTCAAAGACGTGTTCTTCCTGGCCTTCCCTGAGAATCAGGTCCAGTTCTTTAAACTGATTGGCGGAATAATTGCTCAGGGCGGCCCGAGTCCACTTTTCCTCATTCAGCATTTCCTGTACATTCTTGAGAAGTTCCGTTCCTTTTGTCGTTTCAACTTCAGCCATTACTTAACTCCTGACCCTTGCGGCCTCATATATTGTTGGGAAACCGCACACGGCCGGTTTCTTTTGACGGGAGTGTCTATTAAACCCTTTTCAACGGATCCGTTCAAAAATTACCGGATCGATAATTTTTATTTTCAACATTGTCTCCTCAATCAGAGCGGGGTCTTCCCGGATATTCTCATAGTGGTCAATCAGCCAGAGGTAGCGGTTTATCAGGCGGGGCCTGAGAAGCTCCGCGTTGTCAGGCCCGCCGCGGATTTCGTTTTCCAGCGAAAAGACGGATTGCCGTATGCGGCCCAGTTCCACCGGCTTTAGCGCCCGCTTTACCGTAAATACCCCGAAAATCGTCCCGTAAATCGG
>JAIRLQ010000016.1 GCA_031259345.1 Treponema sp. | reverse complement strand
CCGCCTGGTAATCCCCCGTTAAAAGGACGGAGTCGAAATAGTCGATTCCGAACATCCGGTACATGGTGGCGTCGCTTGGGGCGTGGAGTATATGCGCATAATGATTTACCAGTTTTGAGCGTTTTAACTGATACACGTTCAGGCCCGGGGTAGTCATAAGTACAACATTCGCCGAAAGAAGGTTGAGCCGCGCGAAAGCCCGGTTTCCCTCCCCGATGAATTCGCTTTTTATGAAGCTGTACCCCGACTCAAACACCGGATCTTCGGCTGATGAACAGAGATACAAAAGCTCCGTTTTGCTTGCTTCAAACTCATCCAGAACCGGCTTGAAAACATTCCAGTACTGTTTTCCCTCAGAATAGATGACATAGGGATAGAGGGTTCCGGAATGGGCGGTACGGCCTCCCCGCGATACAATCACTTTCAGCTTAATGATAAGCGCCCGGGAAAGAAAATAAAGCGTTGCCGCCGCGCCGATAAGTATGGAGAAAAGCATGCTCCCGGTTCCGGGATCGATATAAAGCGGGTAAAGATAAACGCCTGGCATGGTTTAGTCCCTTTTAAAACTATTTTGGGGATACAAAGGACTCGAAAAAATCCAATAACGTGGGAGAGGAGAATTCGATTGCTTTATCCGGTTTTTCCGATAGAAGAACGGATCTGCAGCCGGCAAGGTTTCCTGCCCGGACATCCGTTAAACTGTCGCCTACCATGAATGATTCAGCCGGATCAATGTTGTATCTGGCGGCGGCTTTCAGGATAAGCCCCGGTTTTGGCTTGCGGCATTCACAGTCAATTTTAAGTTCCGCCCTTTCACCGGGGAAACCTTTATCCGGATGGTGGGGGCAAAAGAATATATCGTCGATAAAGGCTCCCCGCTTACCCAGCTCGGTTTCCATTTTGTTGTGTATAAGCCGCAGATCCTCAAAGGACGCTTCGCCTCTGGCTATTACCGGCTGGTTGCTTATTACGATAACAAGGAAGCCTGAGCCGTTAAGGCCCCGTATTGCCTCCGCAACGCCGTCGAGAAGCTCAAACTGTTCAGGCCTGGCGATAAAACCGTTTAACCGGTTAATGGTACCGTCCCGGTCAAGAAAAACGGCCTTTTGGGGCAGCGAAAGGTTGCGCCGGCTTACCAGGCCGTTTTTAATATCCGAAGCGGCCTGCCTGTAGCGATCCGGCGTACCCATGTCTTTGATGTACTCCGGGGTTCTGTAGGCGTAAACCCGGTTGACCGGGATCGTTTTTTTCAGGATGTCCCGGTCGAGATCCGTTCTGCCCGGGGAGGCATTCACCGGTATGGAAGAAAGCCCGCGGTACGATGAGAGAAGACGCTTGTTTATAAGCTGGATCCCTGAGTTTACCAGGTTTTTGTAATACCGCTCCGGTTCTTCCTTGTTAAGCAGATCAACTACCCGATCCTCATCGTCCGTAACAAGAAGGGTACTGTCGAAGGGGTGGTTATTCGGATGGGCGACAACCGTAGCGTCGGAATTGCTGTTCTTATGAAAATTAACAAGACGGGTAAAATCAATGTCGAATATTATGTCCCCGTTCAGCAAAACAAAATCTTCGGTTAGCTCCGGTTCAATCTCAAACAAAGCGCCGGCGGTTCCCAGGGGGCTGGATTCCTGGTAGTAGCGTATGCCGCATCCAAAACGGCTTCCGTCGCCGAAGTGATCCCGGATGATATGTCCAAGATGGCCAAGGATGATAACAATGTCCCCCAGGCCGTAGCGTTTGAGACATTCAATCTGATGTTCAAGGATAGGTTTCCCCTGAAGGGGAATCATGGGTTTGGGTATATCCGAAGCCACCGAAGCTATCCGCGTTCCCTTTCCTCCGGCCATGATTACGGTTTTCAGTTGTACAACGTCCATGCCTGGGTTCCTATTTCGGTAAAACTCGGGGTCAGCACGAGCCCTGTTTTTTCTTTAAGAGCCTTTATAAGGGCGATTCGCCTACAGGGATTACAGTATATCATCATAAATCCGCCGCCGCCGGCGCCGGATATCTTTGCCGATTCGGCGCCTTTATCCAGGACATATTCGTATAAATCATCGAGAAACGAATTGGAGATAGAAGCGGATATATTCTTTTTTGCAAGCCAGCCGTTCAAAAGGCATTGGGAAAACCCTTTAAAGTCCCCCTTCAAGAGGGCCTCTTTCATAAGAACCGCCTGTTTTTTTAGTTCATGCATGTTCCCGACATTTAAAACGTCTCCCCGCCGGGTATGTTCAATCTGTTCTTTTATGATATTCGCGCTCTCCCGGGAAATTCCGGTATAGTACAAGACCAGGGACGCTTCAAGCTCATTCCGTATCCACCGCTTTAAGCGGAGGGGGTTAACAATGACCCGTTCTCCCTCGTAGAATTCCATAAAATTAAAGCCGCCGAAGGTAGCGGCATACTGATCCTGCCTGCCCCCCGCGAACCCGATATCTTCCCTTTCGATCTTGAAGGCCAGCGCGGCTATATCATATTCCCCCAGGGGAAGATTCAGCCACTCGGCAAAGGCCTTTATTATCGCCACTACCATTGTGGACGATGAGCCGAGACCGGACCCGGCGGGGGCGTCCGAATAGGTGGTCATGGTGAAAGAGAGCGGTTTACCGCCGGAAAAATCAGAAACAATGCGGTTATAGGTCCCCGTATGAAGGGGAAGATCGCCGGAGGTTTCAAGTCTTTGCGCGGCATCGCATTTGACTTTCCTGTCAAGATCGGCGGCAATGAATTCGACAATGCCCGAATCGTTTGGCTCAATGGTACAGTAGGCGTACATATCGATCGTGGCGTTAAGAACGTATCCGCCGTACAGATTGTAATAGGCGGAAATATCGGTCCCGCCGCCGGCCAGGCCAAGCCGCAAAGGAGCCTTAGATCGGATTATCATAGGATTACCATATAGCGATAAATAGACCTGTTCAATAACCCGGCCGGTTATCGAACAGGTCTTGCAAAATGCTCAGCATTTTGCTGTTTTTAAGCGGTTGTTGTTTAAAAACTGAAGTTTTTAAACAACTCTAATAGTGTCTGCCTATAATGTAGACACATTATGGACAGATGCTAGTTATGAAAAGGATTTTTTTCGGACCAGTTTCTCTTATCAAAGATAGTATCATGAACATACAGCCATTGATCGTTTTCTATCTTGAATTGGTTTTTGCCGTGATGGTGGGCCATGGGAAGATGATTGGTGGTAATAAAAACGCCCGCTTTCTTGGGTTCCATGGAAATTTTGTTTCCGGTAAACGGGTTTACCGGATCTTCGACAATACCCTTAAGCGCCAGGGCCGGTACGTCCGCGTTGGTCATAAAGGACATGTCTTTGGCGGGCTCTCCATGGGAATTAAAATCCTTAAACAGCAACACAGGGTTGTAACTCGCAACGGAGACGCCGGGAACCGGTTCAACGTCTCCCGGTAATTCCACTTTGACTCCTGCCCCGTGATCGGATACAATAATGATCCTTGTGTTATCGTAAACGTTGTTTTTTTTCATCTCGTCGAACCATCTGCCCATTTTAAGATAGAAAGCGTTATTGCTGTGATACTGCGTCATCTTGGAATATTTACCGGAACCGGTATCGCTTACGTTTTCGGCGGGAACGTAATCGGGATACTGAAGAAATATGGAGTCGTGGGTCGCGTCATTGGTTATAAAAAGGGCGGAGGAATCTGATGAATTGTATTCGGTAAGCTCAGGGAGAAAATCCAGTTCCGAATAGGAGTTAAGAAAAACGGTTATCGGAGAATACGATTCCTCGCTCCAGTATTTCCCGTCGTCGTAGAGTTCCAGGCGCATTACCAGAGGGGAAATTTTTAGAAATGAAAACCAGATGATGTTCTCAATAATCTGCCGGCCCTGGCTTAGATCTTCTTTAAAATTATTTCTGGCGATCCATAGGTTCCGGTATTTTCCCATTAAATTATAAGCCTTTATGTTATCACGGTTTTTGTATATGGTAGTGTCGGCGATGAGACTGTAATTTGCCCAGGAAGGATCGCTTACCGTAACGGAGTAGGCTTTTTCCGCAAGGAGAGTGGGCAGTACGAGCAGGGCTTCGTTGTGTTTTTCCACAAGAGGCTTGTCGGCGTTCCTGGTCATTTCAGCCGGGGTATAATCATACCCGCCCCAGATTACCGGAACGGCCATAAGGGTATGGGTTGAAAAAGAAAGGGTGTCGGGATACAGCACGAAACCGTCAAACTGCTGTTTCAGCCCGGGGTGTTCTTCAAGCGCCGGCTCAAAAAAACCGTTTATGGCGCCGTCGCTCATAACAATAACAAGGTTCGGTTTATCCCGGGAAAGGGACAATACAGGGCTTATGGTGTGGATTTCAGTGGAATCCCGAATAAGCGCAAGGCGGCGGTAGCCTGCCTGGATGGCGGCAATGTTCTTTGCCGATAAGCCGCTTAAAGACAGGAGTTCCAGCACAAGAAAAGCCGTGGTAAACGATTTTTTTACCAGTTTGAGAACGAACAGTGAAATAAGGGCAATAAGAATAACTACCAGCAGGTTGAAAAGTATCTCGCGTGCGGGAATGTTCAGAACACCGGGAGTTTCAAACAAAAAGGTGTTTGATATAACGCCGTAGTTTCCGGAGAAAAAGAAAACATTGACAACGGCGATAAGGCTTAGGAAAAAAAACAGAAATCCAAGAATGGCCTGAACCCTGTTTTTGTATAAAAAGAAGACGCAGCCGGGCCAAAACAGGAATATGCCGAGGGATTGAAATAAAGCGGAAAAAACAAAGGGAAGGGGGGATTTGTAAGCGTCGATAAAACTGAACTCTTCGGGGGAAGATGCTATCACGGTACTTGGTATGACAATCCCCGCGAGTAAAGTAATTGACAGGCAGCTAAGAAAAAACAGGGCGTAACGCCGTTTCCCGTCTTCCACGAATGACGGTAAAAAATTATCAACGACCCGCCGAACCAGCCTGACAAGAAAAGGGCAGCCGATAAGGATCAGCGACAAAAGGCTAAAAAAGAGTTTCTTTTTCCAGGAACCGTTGTGAATAAAGAGGATATAGCAGAGAAAAACCAGGAAGAAAATGAAGGCAATGGTATAGAGTACCTTTAGGGGGTTTTTCAATCTGTAGAATATATTTTTTACCAGGGAAAGGATGTTGTTCACAGTCCAATAAAGAACCAGGGCGGCGGGAGAGTTGTACAGGACGAGGAGGAAGAGAAACGCGAGTCCATATACCTGGATCTTGTCCCTGGAGGAAAGATCCGATGTATAAACGGCG
>JAIRLQ010000539.1 GCA_031259345.1 Treponema sp. | reverse complement strand
GCTATGACTATATCGCCATCGACGGCTGGGGAACGGGAACCTATAACGAATACGGTTACCGGATTAAACACGATTACCGGTGGCAGTACACTTACCGGGAGTGGTCCGAAATGCTGCGGGACCGGGGAATGAAACTGGCCATGTATGATAACCCCCTCTGGGTAAACAAGGCGGCCGCCGACGGGGGGGTAAAAATACGGGGTACGGATTATTACCTGCGGGATATTGTTGATTGGGACACGCCCAATCTGTGGTTTTACTGGGTTGAGGTGGACCGCCCCGGCGCGGAGGAATACATCAAGGGAAATATACGGCACTGGGCCGAAATGGGGGTGGATTATCTCAAGATGGATTTTTTTTCCTGGTATGAGGACGGGTATGACAAAAGTTTCGGCGTGGTGGGAAGGACTGACCGGCCGCGGAAACATTACGAAACCGCCCTGCGCTGGATTCGGGAAGAGGCCGACAAACAGGGGGTATTCCTGAGTTTGGCTATGGCAAACTGCAAAAACAACGCGGAACTGGAGGCCAAATACTGCCACATGATCCGGATATCCGACGACATCTGGGCCGGGGACTGGGCAAAATTTGCCACGAACGATAGAAACAAGCCGAGAACCCATAACGGCCAGCCCCTTTTCCCCCTTTATACCAATATGTTCGACGGCTTTATCTATTATTCTTCCCTGAGCGGGCCGGGAAAAGTGTTTCTGGACGGCGATTATGGATGGCTTAATACCAACTATTGGACGCCCACAAAAAATGACAATAAAAAAAGGACGATCATAACCCTCCATGTGGTAGCCGGGGGAATAGTCAGCCTGACGGACCAGTATAACACCGCCGGAACCGATCTCCGGTATTACCAGAACCGGAAATTGCTGGAGCTGGTCCATGAAGGATTTATCGCCAGGCCCTTGAGTTCTTCCACGGAAACGGACGATGCGACCGTCGAAAAAAGCCATGTGTGGTGGGGGCAGGCAAAAAACGGAGACTATGTGGCGGCCTTTTTTAACCGGGAGGGTTCCCAAAAAACACGGAGTATTTCTTTTTCCCAGGACATGGGGATCACCGTTGACGCCGCTAATCCGGTTTATGTAACCGAACTCTGGGATATGAAACCTCCCGCCGGGTCAACTATAACAGATGTTGACGGGACGCTGACAGACGATGTTTTTACCATAAACAATCTTCCCGGAGACGATTGCAGAATATTCCGTATATCACGTCCATAAAAAACAGCGGTTTTGCGGCCCCAAAGGCGGGAAATCGCAAGGCTTGTTCAATAACCAACCGGGTTATTGAACAAGCCCATTATAAAACTGGAGGCATTATTATGAAGTTAAAAAAACAAAAGGTTCTTGTTTTCTTGCTGACGGTTCTGATCGTTTTCGCCGGCTGTGCCGGAAAAAAACGAAAAGAGGTAAATTTAACGTTCCTGACCTGGGATCGGTATCAGACTCCCGGCATGGAAGCCATGATAGCCGCTTATACGGCAAAAAACCCCGGTATTTCCATTTCAGTGCAGACTACCGGGTGGGACGAATACTGGACCAAGCTTGAGGCGGCCGCTACCGGTAACACGCTGCCGGACATTTTCTGGATGCATACCAATGAGCTTTTGAAATATGCCGGCGCCGGAATCCTGGCGGACCTGACCCATTTATACGATGATGTGAGCCCCGGCTATTACCGGGAACATTTTTCAGAGGTTTCCCTTAAAAACGCCGGCGGTATTGACGGGAAAATATACGGCGTACCAAAAGACAAGGATACTATCGGCCTTGTGTACAACAAAGAAATGTTTGACGCGGCAAAGGTATCCTATCCTGACGAACACTGGACATGGAATGATCTGATAAAGGCTTCCCGGACAATTCACAAGGCCACCGGTAAATACGGTTATATGGCTTATCTGGACGATCAGGTGGGGTACTGGAATTTTGTGTACCAGGCCGGCGGTTATATTCTTAATGAGGACGGAACCAAAGCGGGCTTCACCGATCCGGGAACCAAAAAAGCCATAAAGTTTTATTGGGATATACAGAAAGAAGCGTTTTGCCCTGATCAGAAATATTTTGCCGAGACATCTCCGGGCACGGCTTTTTTCTCCGGCCTGGGGGCTATGTATTTTGAAGGCAACTGGAATCTAAAACAGCTGCTTGATAATTATCCCGGGATGGTTGGGAAATGGGATGTGGCGGTACTGCCGAAATGCCCCGATCCGGTACGGGGTGACGGCCGGGCATCCATTTCCAACGGCCTCTGCTATTCCACCGGGGCCCGGGGAAAGAATCTGAACTACGCCCTGGAATTCCTGAAATTTCTCGGGACAAAAGAAGCCATGATCATTCAGGGTGAGAGCGGAGCGGCTATACCGGCCTATGCCGGAACCGAACAAACCTATTTTACCGCCTTTGACAAGTATGCTTACCGAATCGCGATAGAAAAATATTTTGATATGTTTAGTTACGGCGTACAGTCGGTAAACAACAAATCGCGGCCGGTGTGGAAACCCAAGGTTCAGGATGAAATGCTGAAGCTCTACTCCGGGAAAGAAAAGCTTGAAACGGTTCTGGCAAATATGCAGAAAATTGTTGACGAGGCAAGCGCAAAATAGGAGGGTTCCGCAATGACCGGAGCCAAAATAACAAACCGTCCCCGCGGCGGCCTATATAAGGGGGGAGACTGCTTGTGGGGATGGATCATGATAGGTCCCACCGTGGCGGGGATATTGGTACTGAATATTTTCCCCTTTATTCAGACCATCATCCTGGGGCTGTCGTCATCAAAAGCTTTCGGCGCGTATGAATTCTCCGGCCTGAAAAATTATGCGGATATGGTAACCAGCCTTGAATTCTGGAAGGCCACAAGGAATACCCTCTGGTTCTGTGTGTTGACGGTTATCCCCGGCGTTGCCATTTCCGTTGTAACCGCGGCGCTGTTGAATATCAAAATCAAGGGCCGCGGTTTTTTCCGGGCCCTGTATTTTCTGCCGATGGTGGTATCCCCCGCCGCGGTAGCCCTTGTGTGGCGCTGGATATTCAATACCGAATACGGTATAATCAATTCCCTTGTTCAGATAAAAATTAACTGGCTTACCAATTCAAATATTATCATGTACGCCTGCGCGATTGTGGCTGTATGGAGCGCCCTGGGTTATGATGCGGTATTGCTGCTTTCGGGGATACAAAATATATCCCGGACATATTACGAGGCGGCGGAGATTGACGGCGCCTCAAAGTTCAGGCAGTTTTTTTCTATCACGCTGCCGATGATATCGCCGGTCCTGTTTTTTGTGATCATCCTGCGGGTTATGGCGTCCCTTAAAGTGTACGATCTGATTTATATGATGGTCGATCAGGCGAATCCGGTTTTGCCCGATGTACAGCCCTTGATGTATCTTTTTTACCGGGAATCCTTTATTGTGGGCAATAAGGGGTACGGTTCGGCCCTTGCGGTATGGACCGTGCTGCTGATTGGTGTAGTAACCTGCATCCAGTTTATCGGCCAAAAAAGATGGGTTAGCTATGAAACCTGAAAACATGACCGGCCTGAGGCGCCAAAAAACGATACCCAAAATATTCCCGTATGTTATATTGATTATTGGCGCCTTTATTATGATCTTCCCTTTTTTATGGATGCTGCTTACCAGTTTCAAGACCATTTCCGAAACCATGCGGACTCCGCCGGTTATCTTTCCTTCAACATGGCTGTTCTCCAATTTTAGAACGGCGCTTGACCAGATTCCCTTTTCAAGACTGTATTTCAACACCGCTGTTTTGGTTGTCTTCCGGATCCTGTTTGCGGCTGTTTTCAGCTCTACCGCCGCCTTTGCCTTCGCAAAGCTGCGTTTTCCCGGCAGAACAATTTGTTTTGCCCTTGTCGTTTCCCAGCTCCTTATGCCCAGTCAAATATTCATCATCCCCCAGTATCTGATGCTTGCGAAACTCGGAATGCTTAATACCCTGGCGGCGCTGGTATTCCCCGGACTGGTAAGCGCCTTTGGAACTTTTTTTCTGCGCCAGAGCTACATGGGCCTTCCCGATGAACTTATGGAAGCGGCCAGGCTGGACGGATGTAATCAGGGGCAGGCGTTTATTTTCATCCTTGTACCTCTGACAAAAACGTTCCTTGCCGCCCTTTCGGTTTTCACCGCCGTGTTCGCCTATACGGACCTGATGTGGCCGTTGATTGTAAATACCGATTTGAATATGATGACTCTGTCCGCGGGTTTGAGCAGCCTTCGGGGGCAGTTTAATACCAACTTCCCCGTATTGATGGCCGGTTCATTGCTCGCCATGTGGCCGATGATAGTTTTATACATCATTTTTCAAAAACAGTTTGTGGAAGGTATTACCCTTACCGGAACCAAAGCATAGGGGGAACGGATATGTCCATATTTTTTGACGAAGACCAGCGGCTGTTTACCATTCACACAAAACATTCAAGTTATCAGTGTATGGCAGGCCCCCACGGTTTTTTGCTCCATCTTTATTATGGAAAACGGATAGACGATCAGAATATGGATTATCTGATCCTTGCCAGGGATCGGGGCTTTTCCGGCAACCCCTATGAGGCGGGGCAAAACCGCGCTTTTTCCACCGATACGCTGCCGCTGGAATATTCAGGGACGGACAGCGGCGATTACCGAATCTCCTCTATCGGCCTTATTAACGCCGACGGCACTACGGCGCTGGATCTTCGCTACAAAAACCATGTCATCTCCGGGGGAAAATACTCCCTGGAAGGGCTGCCCGCCCTGTATGAAGAAGAAAAAGGGGAGGCGGAAACCCTGGCCCTTACCCTGTGCGATTCGGTTTCCCGTCTGGAAATAACGCTCTTGTACGGCGTATTTGCCGAAAAGGACATTATCACCAGGGCGGCGCTTATTACCAACCGCGGCAGCGGCGGGATTAAACTGACCAAAGCCATGTCCATGAGCATTGATTTTCCCTATGGTGAATTTGATCTTATCCATTTTCCCGGCAGGCACGCTATGGAACGCCAGTTTGAACGGGTTCCCCTCATGCAGGGGCTTCATAGGGTGTCCAGCGCGCGGGGAGCCAGCAGCCACCAGAACAATCCGGGGATCATTGTGTGTTGTAAAGAGACGACCGAAGATTTTGGCGGCTGTTACGGATTTAATCTTGTTTATAGCGGTAATTTTTCAGCAAATGTTGAAGTTGACCAGATCGGGCAGACCCGGGTGAATATGGGCCTGGATTATGAAGGCTTCTGTTTTTCTCTCCGGGAGGGGGATTCCTTTTGTACCCCCGAAACGGTTATGTGTTTCAGCGATGAGGGGTTTACGGGCCTTTCGCGGCGGTATCACCGGATCTACCGGCATAACCTGTGCCGGGGGCCCCACAAACTGCGCCCCCGGCCGGTGCTCATCAATAACTGGGAGGCGACGTATTTTGATTTTGACGGACCAAAGCTGATACAGATCGCCAAAGAAGCGTCAAAGCTGGGGATCGATATGCTGGTGATGGACGATGGCTGGTTCGGCGGCAGGGACAGCGACACAAAAGCCCTGGGAGACTGGTTTGTCAATGAAACCAAATTAAAGATGAGCCTTAAAGATCTTGCCGGGGAAATAAACAAACTGGGCTTGAAATTCGGCCTCTGGTTTGAACCTGAAATGGTAAGCGAAGACAGCCGCTTGTACCGCGAACACCCCGGCTGGGCCCTGCAAATACCGGGCCGGAAGCCGGTCCTTGGCCGCGGCCAGCTGGCGCTTGATATATCCCGTGAAGAGGTGAGGAACTATATTTTTGAGTCCCTGTGCGCCATATTGGACTCGGCCCATATTGAATATGTTAAATGGGATATGAACCGGAGTCTTGCCAACTGGTATTCGCCGCTTCTGCCCGCCGGCCGGCAGGCCGAACTGCCGCACCGTTATATGCTGGGTTTATACGAGCTGCTTGAAAAATTGACCCAAAAATATCCGCATGTTTTATTTGAAGGATGTTCCGGCGGCGGCGGACGTTTTGATCCCGGCATGTTGTATTACCATCCCCAGATATGGTGCAGTGATAATACGGACGCCATCGGCCGCCTGAAAATACAATACGGCACCAGTTTTTTTTATCCGGTCTCCGCCGCGGGTTCCCATGTATCCGCCGTTCCCAACCATCAGACGGGCAGAACTTCGCCGTTAAAAACCCGTTGTCTTACCGCCCTGTCAGGAACTTTTGGGTTTGAACTGGACAT
>JAIRLQ010000515.1 GCA_031259345.1 Treponema sp. | reverse complement strand
GGTATCCTTCGCTTTGTCAAGGCATAGGGCAAATTTCGCAACCATTCAAGATGCCCGCCTTATTTTATGAAATACCAAAAAATGATACAATAGAATGAAAGATAATACAATAGGCATCTCTATTAGTTACTCTGCTTGATTAAAAACAGGGATAATATTTATAATTCCGAAAGAGGATAATCCAGGTTATCTGAGCTTGTTCCAAAAGCTGAAGTTTTGGAACAGCCTCATGTCATTTTGGAGATTTGCTTATAAAAGAGGGGTGAATATGTTCTCAATTCGTACTAAAGTACGTCTCACTATTATTACTATTGTTATTGTCATTACTTTCTCAAGCCTTGGTCTGAGTATGCTTTTCAGCCAAAACAGTTTTCTGGACACCGTTAAGGCAGGACTGGTGCTGATCTGCCGTATCTCGGAAAACCTTATAGCCAACGAGATAGACCTAATCAAAGAACGGGCCCGGGTTACCGCCGATATGGTGGCGAATGCGGCGCCGGAGGAATTACCCGCCGTCCTGAACAAGGAACTGGAATGGTACCACTATCAATCCCTGACGGTTTTGGATGCCGGCGGGATAACCGCCCGCGCCGGCACTTCATCCGCCACGTATGAATCATACAAGCAAAGCAGGAATTTCGAGCGCGGCTTTCAGGGAGAAACGGTTGTCGGCAGTACCAGGGTGGACGCTATGGGGAATCTGGTATTCCGGGTATGGATTCCCGCAGGACAAGACCGGGTACTGGTGGCCGCCGTACCGGGGATGCTCTTTGCCGATTATCTTTCGAAGTACAGAATATGGCAGACCGGTAACATCTATGTCCTTGATTCCGAGGGAACCGTGATTGCCCACTATGATCCGGAGATAGTAAAGAACCGGCGTAACTATATTGAATTAGGGAAAACCGATTCCCGCTGGAAAAATGCGGGTGAGTTTTTTTCCACTATGATTCAGGGCGGAAGCGGCGCAGGGACCTACGAATGGGACGGGGTGGAACGGCTGTGCGCTTACGAGCCTATAGAAGGGTCCGATGGCTGGGTGCTGGGTGTGGCCGCACCCCTGCACGAAAGCTCCCTGACCCAGATAAACCGGGCTCTCCTCCTTTCAGCCGCGGTTTTCCTTGGCTTGGGCCTTTCCGCCGCCATTTTTGCCGCCAACAGTATCGCCAAACCCTTTGAGCAAATTAACGAGCAGAATATCCGCCTTGAGGAACTTAAAAAGACCGCGGAAAACGCCTCGGAAAGCAAAACCCGTTTCCTTGCCAACATGAGCCACGAAATGCGCACCCCCCTCAATGCCATCATCGGCCTCGCGGAGCTTGGCCTTGGCTCCGACGAATTAACCGGGAATGCCTTTAGCAACACGGAAAAAATTTACGTCTCCGGCATGACGCTTCTGGGCATCATCAATGATATTCTGGATATTTCCAAAATCGAATCGGGGAAATTTATCCTCATCCCGGCAAAATACGACACTCCCAGCCTCATCAACGATACCATCATTCAAAACATGATCCGCATCGGCTCCAAACCTATCCAATTCAGGCTCCACGTTGACGAAAATCTGCCCCAGACCCTGACGGGCGACGAACTGCGGGTCAAACAGATCTTCAACAACCTCCTTTCCAACGCCTTTAAATACACCGAGAAAGGCACGGTGGACTGGTACGTCTCCAGTGAAACCGACGGAAACAGTATCTGGCTCAAGAGCAGCATCCAGGATACGGGTATTGGCATCCGCCGGGAGGACATATCCAGGCTCTTTACCGACTATAACCGGATCGACATCAAAAACAACCGGGGGATAGAAGGTACGGGCCTCGGGCTCTCGATCACCAGGAACCTGGTGAACCTCATGGATGGAACCATCACCGTTGACAGCGAGCATGGAAAGGGCAGCGTCTTTTCCATACGGATTCGCCAACAGCGTGTTGACAATAAAACCATTGGAAAGGAGACGGCCGAAAACCTTTCGGGCTTCAATTACACTGCCGAACGGCGTTCCCGGAAAGAAAAACTGATCCGGGCGTGGATTCCCTACGCCTCCGTGCTGGTAGTTGACGATGTGCCGATGAATCTTGACGTGGCCAAAGGCATGCTGAAACCCTACGGCATGACGGTAGACTGCGCGGAAAGCGGGCAGAAAGCGATAGACCTCATCCGGGAAGGCAAAACAAAATATAACGCAGTCTTTATGGATCACATGATGCCCAAGATGGACGGCATTGAGGCGGTACAGATTATCAGAAACGAGATCGGGACCGAGTACGCGCGGACAGTACCTGTTATCGCGTTGACCGCAAACGCGGTAGCGGGTAATGAAGATCTGTTTTTAAAGAGCGGCTTTCAGGCGTTTCTTTCAAAGCCCATTGACATTATCCGCCTGGACACGATCATCAACCGGTATGTGCGGGATAAAAACCTGGAACGCAGCCTGTCCCTGGCCGGGAAGGCCCCTCCGGCTCCGTCCGATAAAGCCCGGCAGGAAGAGGAGGAAAGCAAACCGGGAATTTTGGCCGGCAAATTTGTTGAAGGGGTAGATTTTAACGCGGGATTAAAGCGCTTTGAAGGCAATGAGGAAATGTACCTGGGCATAGTATCGTCGTACTTTTCCCAGATTCCGCATCTGCTGGAAAAGGTTCGGACATGCACGGCGGAAACCTTAAGGGAGGATTACAAGATCGCCGTACACAGCCTCAAGAGCACCAGTTACACCATAGGCGCAAGAAGCATAGGAAGCATGGCGGAAGAACTGGAAAGGGCGGCCGCTTCGGGGGACCTGGAATTTGTACAAAGCCGCAATGGCGCCCTCATTGAGGCCCTGGAAAAACTGATACCGGCCCTCAAAAATTTTCTTGAGGAGATCGCAAGCGCTAATCAAAAGCCGCTGCGCCCGGCGCCGGAAGCATCCCTGCTTGCCGCACTGCTGGCCGCCTGTGCGGATTACGATATGGAACAACTGGACAAAGCTATGGCACAACTGGAGCAATACCGCTATGAGTCCCAGGCGGACCTGGTTGAATGGCTGCGGCAGGAGATCGATAAATCGGAATTGGAAGGCATCAGGGAACGGCTTGAAAGCCTGAACATAAAAACTGGAGGTGAATGAATTGGCCAAGACGCGAAAAACCATACTGCTTGTTGATGATGATCAGATGCATCTTAATATGGGAAAAGACATTCTAAAGGACATATATAATGTTTTCCCCATTCCCTCAGGGAAAAAGCTTTTTGAAATTTTGGAAAAGGTTTCGCCGGATATTATTCTCCTGGATATAGAAATGCCGGAAATGGACGGCTACGAAGTGATAAAAAGGCTTAAAACTGACGCAAAAACCGCCGATATACCGGTCATATTTCTCTCCGCCCATATTGATCCCGGCCATGAACTGGAAGGACTGGGGCTGGGAGCGGTGGATTATATTTTTAAGCCCTTTTCTCCCATCCTCCTGATACGGCGTATCGAAAACCATATTTTCATAGCGTCTCAGCAAAAGGAACTGAAAAAAAGCAACGAAGATCTCCAAACAACGGCGCTGGAAAGAACAGAGCAGGTAGTAGAGCTGCAAAATTCAATAATGAATACCATTGCCGAACTGGTAGAGGTCCGTAATGGTGAAACAAATGGGCATATTGTCCGTATCCAAAAATACTTAAGACTCTTTGTGGAATACCTGATTTCGGAAAAAATTTACGCCGAAGAGATTACCGGCTGGAACCTGGCTTTTTTGATCCTGGCCTCCCAGCTTCATGATGTTGGAAAAATCAGAATAGATAATTCCCTTCTGAATAAGAGGGGCAAGTATACCACCGAAGAATTTGAACTGGTAAAGAACCACGTCGATTGGGGGATAAAAATAATTGAAGCCATTGAAAAAGAGACAAAGGGACATTCTTTTTTATACCACGCAAAAATCTTTGCCGCTTCCCATCACGAAAAATGGGACGGAACCGGTTATCCCTTGGGGCTCAGGGGCGAGGCAATTCCTCTCCAGGGACGATTAATGGGCATCGCCGATGTATACGACGCCTTAATCTCAAAGCTCCCCTACAAAGATCCCTTCCCGCCGGAAGAAGCAAAACAAATCATACTGTCCGAAAGGGGCCTTCACTTCGATCCCGTTTTAACGGACGTGTTTGAAAATCTATCTGATAAATTTGCTGAAATCGCAAAAACCATCAGTTAAACCAGATTACCTTCCGTATCCGGGAGGGGGGCCGGCGGTAAAGACAAAAAAAACCAGGCATCTTCCTACTTTCCCGCCCCTCCGGGGGGCAGTATCATCGGCGTGAGAGGGCTTGACTTCCGTGT
>JAIRLQ010000396.1 GCA_031259345.1 Treponema sp. | reverse complement strand
ACAACAATTTTAGAAGGATTGTACTCTAAAAACCTGCTCCATTCACTTTTTACATGTTCGGAATTAATAAAACCGACTTCACTGGCAAGAAGGATTAATAATTTAGAATTCTTAAGCGCTTGATCAATATAGGAATCCCACTCACCAATTATATCTTTGAGGACTTCGGGAGCATAGAAAATCGAACTTATCCCTTCCAGCAAAAAATTATCATATAAAAGTTTAGCATCTAAACTGTCCTTGGTTTTGATGCCATTTTCACTTTCCTTATAAGAAATAAAAACATCAAACTCTTCTCTTTTCATTCACATAATCCACAAGAAATAAATTTGAATCTATCGAGATTTATTCCTAGACATTCTAGGAATGTCTGGGAACATATTGGACTTATTGAATATATTAACAGAACTGCGGAAGACTGTCAAGTATCCGCGTTGCGCTACGTTAAATCTAACGGTAGGAGAAAAATGTACTTTTTGCGCATGAAAGTCAAATATGTATAATATGTCTTTTTTGGCGATCCCTGCTATTAATAGGGAATTGGCTTATTTAAAGGAAGGCGTAACGTTCCCTTTCCGCTGCGGTAAGGGGCAAGTTCATTTTCAAAAGCACTACATTAAAAAAGCCCCGCAGTCAGAGTGATCACGGCGCAAAAACCAATCGCTTACCGTTGCTTCCTTCCGGACCTGGCGGGGTTGGGCGGCGGCCTTTCGCATGAGCCCTGACTTCGGGGCAGTTTATTCTACAGAAAATAGGCTTTTGCTTCAAGCGGCGCGCGGGCGGCGGCGGCGGCGTTTACTTGTTACCCAATACCTTCGTTAGTTTAAGAACTAATCTGTTTAACCAAAAAGCCCAGGGCGTTTACGCCAAGGATCACCACTGTGGTAACAACGGCCCCGGAGATTAGTACGCCCAAAATGACCGCCGGTATGGTGCGGCGTTTGGAAAGGCCCAGAATCCAGGCGCCCAGGGTGCCTGTCCAGGCGCCGGTAGCGGGCAGGGGGATTGCCACAAAAATGGTGATGCCCAGCCATCCCCATTTTTCAACCTTTTCGTGGAGTTTAAGCCTGGCCCGTTCAACAAACCGGTTAAAAAACTGCTTGTACCAATTCATTTTTAAAAAAAGCTTGTGCAGGGTAGAAAGAAATATCCAGCACACCGGGGCCACCAGGGCGTTAATAAAGGCCGCAAAGATATAGGCGAAATACCAGGGGACGCCCTGGTAAATGGCAAATGGTATGGCCCCCCTTAATTCCGAAATGGGCAGGGCGGCCAAAAGGGCAGTCCACAAAAAAACATGCGTCTCAATTTCCACTTAACGTTCCTTTTTGCGCCAATATCAGCTCCAGGTAAGCTACGTCAAGCCAGCGGCCCTGTTTAAAACCGATTTCTTCAAATTGGGCAATTTTTTTAAAGCCAAACGCTTTGTGAAGGCCGATGCTTTTTTCGTTGGGAATGGTTATCCCCGCAACCACCGCGTGAATTTCGGTTTTACCTACTTCTTCCAAAAGCCGCTTTAAAAGGGCTTTGCCTATGCCCCTGCCTTCGCAGCCGTTTTTAAGATAGATGGAATCTTCTACCGAATAATGATAGGCGGCCCGTTCTTTCCAGGTGTTTACGTATGCGTAGCCGGTAAGTTCCCGCTTTGTTCCGGAATTTTCTTCCCAGACAATGTAGGGGAATTTTGCGCTGATTTTTTTTATGCGGCTTTCCATTTCACAAGGCGTTAGTTTTTCTTCCTCAAAGGTAATGGCGGTATTTTCGATATAATAATTATATATTTCACAAATTACCGCCGCGTCCCCGGGCTCGACAAAACGTATCATGATGTATCATAGTATGCCATTTTTGCCTTGTGTGCTATACTTGCGCCATGTATCCAATGAGAAGAAAAGACAGGCAGCGTTCCCGCGAATTTGCCGAGGCCGTAATTGATAAAAGCCCTTATGGGGTAATGGCCACGGCAGGGAGCGACGGCCTGCCATACAGCGTTGTGCTTTCCATGGTTCGTGACGGCGAGTATCTTTATTTCCACTCTGCCCTTGAGGGCCGCAAGATTGACAATTTGCGGGACAACCCAAAGGTGTGCGTTTCTTTTGTCGGAGAAACCCTCCCGCTGCCGGAAGAATATTCCATCCGTTATGAATCGGCAGTGGTTTCCGGTACAGCCCTGGAACTAAGCGGGCGGGAAGAAAAAATCCACGGTCTCCGTCTTATCTGCGAACGCTGGGCCGCCGGCAACATGGCTGCCTTTGACGCGGCGGTAGAAAAGTCCCTTGACCGCACGGCAATCTGGAAAATACACATTGATGAAATTTGGGGCAAGGCGCGGGATTAATTCCGTGGTATTTATACGCGGTTCTTAGCTTTGCCCGTAGTAGGCATTGGGGCCGTGTTTGCGCTCCCAATGTTTGCGTATGATATGTTCCGGCAGGGGTTTTACATCGGGCTTTAGGGCCAGGGTAAAGTATGCCATTTTGCAGACTTCTTCCAGCACTGCCGCGTGATACACCGATTGCGCGGGGTTTTTGCCCCAGGTAAAAGGCCCGTGCCCCGCTACCAGAATCATCGGCATGTGGAGGGGGTTCTTTTTCTGCTTCGTAAAAGTCTCCACAATAAGCCTGCCGGTTTCAAGCTCGTAATTGTTGCGGACAGCCTCTTCGCTCATAAATTCGGTACAGGGGATTTCCTCGGCGCCGTGGTCCGCGTGGGTGGTGCCGTATACCGGAACCGGCAGTTTTGCCTGGGCAAAGGCTACGGCGTAGGGCGAGTGGGTGTGGGTAATCCCTTTAACGGCAGGCTCCCCGCTCTTGGCAAGGCGCACAAATTCCAGGTAAAGCACCCGGTGGGTTTCGGTGTCCGACGAGGGGTTTAGTTTTCCTTCGGCAATTTTACCGTCGAGGTCTACCACCACCAGATCTTCCGCCTTTAATTTGTCGTAAGGCACCCCCGAAGGCTTAATCGCAAAAACTCCCCTTGGGGCGTCAAAAGCCGATACATTGCCCCAGGTATAAATTGCCAGCCCCCGTTTGGGAATTTCCATGTTGGCTTCCCAGGCTTCTTCTTTTAAGGTTTTGAATTCGGCTGCCATAATTACTTCCACAGCGGAGACGGATAAACGCCCTGGGCGGTAAGGGCTTCCAGGCGTTTAACCGCCATTTCGCGGTCTTCTTTGTAGGTAACGCCAAACCATTCGGAATCGGCTTTGAGCGCTTTGATGCGGGTGATGTTGTTTTTGATAAACCAGTCCGCCGCCTTGGGAAGGTAACATTCGCTTTTTAACTCCCTTCCCGATGCCGCGATGAAATCATCAAAATATTTTTGTACGTGCGGGATAATATCGGTGGGGAAACCCCAGAAGTTCATGGAAACCCAGGTGTCGCCCGGGAGTTCCTGGCGGCTCCCGTCAGGAGCGGTATTAAAAATGACGCCGTCCCGTTTTTCGATCACCAAAAGTTCGTCCACCATGGTAAGGTAACCGTCTTTAATCTGGCAGACGCCCCGGGCGACTGTGCCTTTGGGGCTTAAGGTGGGTTCCAGTTTGAAGGGTACAATTGCCGGGTCCCGAAGGTCCGGCTGTGAAAGATATTTCCCCAGGGTTTCAAATGCCTGCCGGCCATAAAAGTCGTCGGAGTTTAGTACCGCAAAGGGGGCGTCCAGTTTATCGGCCGCGCAAAGCAGGGCGTGGGCGGTACCCCAGGGTTTTGTCCGTCCGATTTTTTTTACGTCCCGAAGAATGTCAGGCGGTATAAGGGAATCAAGTTCCTGAAAGGCAAGCTCGTAGTGTACCCTGCCTTCCATGCGTTTTAGCACTACTTCGCGGAAATCTTTTTCGATGTCTTTCCGGATTATAAAAACAACTTTTTCAAAGCCGCCCCGTAAAGCGTCGAATACCGAATAGTCCAGCAGTACTTCGCCGTGTTTGCCGAACTTGTCCATCTGTTTAAGCCCGCCGTAACGGCTTCCCACCCCGGCGGCAAGCATCACTAAAATTGGTTTTTTCATATTCATACCCTTTCGACTCTATTATATTGCCACAGACGGGCTTTTACAAGCGCGCGTACGAACTTTTTGTCGATATACTCGTTGATGCTCCGGGTAGCGGCGATAGCGCAAAGTTCCTCTTTTAACGTAAGCTGGAAACAGCGCTGCGTTCCATCGCAAGGCCCGCTTCGTAACGCTTGATATAGACCGCAAAGCCCTCTATATCTTTTGCGTCGGGTTCTACCCGGCTCCCCGCGTTGCCGGCGAACACTTTTTTGTTAAGATAGGCTTCCAAAGTTTCACCCGGCTCTTTCAAGGCCATGTAGGCGGCCAGGAGGGCTATGCCCCAGGCGCCGCCTTCGCCCGCGCTTTCCATTACCGCCACGGGAGTGTTAAGGACTGCCGCCATAAGCCGCTGCCCAACGCCGGGGGTTTTAAAAAGGCCGCCGTGGCCCAAAAGGCTTTTGACGCTCACTTTTTCTTTTTCGGTGAGTATGTCCATGCCAAGTTTTAGTGTGCCCATTGTTCCAAAAAGAAGGGAACGCATAAAGTTTGCCAGGGTAAAACGGCTGTCCGGAAAACGGGCAAAGAGGGGGCGGCCTTCGTCAAGGCCGGTGATGGTCTCGCCGCCGTAGTAGTTGTATTCGACAAGGCCCCCGCAGTCCCCATCGCCTTCGAGGGCTTTGTTGTAGAGCGCATCGTACAGGGCGGGCTTTGAGATCTTTGCCCCGGTAATTTCGTTTAATTCGGTAAAAAGTTTTATCCAGGCGTCAAGGCTGGATGTGCAGTTATTGCAGTGCACCATTGCCACGGGCATGCCCGCGGGCGTGGTAACCATGTCGATCTCGGTGTAAAGTTTTGAAAGGGGCTTTTCCAGCACAATCATGGCAAAGATCGATGTGCCCGCCGAAACATTGCCGGTTCTTTTTTCAACGCTGTTGGTGGCGACCATGCCGGTACCCGCGTCGCCTTCGGGCGGGCAGAAGGGAATGCCCGCGGCGAGGCCGCCTGAAGGATCAAGAAGTTTTGCCCCTTCTTCCGTCAGTTTTCCGGCATCTTCGCCGGCGCATAAAACTTTTGGCGCAAGATCTTCAAGATTAAAGCTATAGCCCATGCCGGAAGCAAGCCCGTTAAAGGTGTTAAGCATTCCTTTGTGAAAATCGTTAATGGAACTGTCTATAGGGAACATGCCCGAAGCGTCGCCAATGCCCAGAACTTTTTTACCGGTCAATTTCCAGTGGACATAGCCGGAAAGGGTGGTAAAAAAAGCGATATCTTTTAGGTGGCTTTCTTTGTTCAGCATGGCCTGGTAAAGATGGGCGACGCTCCAGCGCTGGGGTACATTAAACTGAAATTTACCCGTAAGCTCCGCCGCCGCTTTTTCTGTCATGGTATTCCGCCAGGTGCGGAATTGGGCAAGCTGTTTGCCGTCTTTATCAAAGGCCAGGTAGCCGTGCATCATTGCCGAAATGCCTATGGCGCCGGCTTTTGTTACTGATACGCCGTAACGGTTCTTTGTGTCATCATTAAGTTTTGCAAAGGATTCTTTGAGACCTTTCCATACATCGTCAATGTGATACGTCCACACGCCGTCCTCTAAACGGTTTTCCCAGTCAAAGCCTCCGGAAGCTATAGGGTTGTGGGTTTCATCGATTAACACCGCCTTAATTCGGGTTGATCCCAATTCAATGCCAAGAAAAGTTTTGCCGTTTAAAATTATGTCTTTTATGTCTGCCGCCATAAGAGCCTCCTTGTGTAGTATTTATAATATCATTAGCCCGGAGAAAAATCAATGAACGCGTCTGGTAAATGTTTTTAAATTGTTTTAAAATGGCGGAATAGAGAGTAAGATGAGCTTGTCCCAAATCTATGGTGTA
>JAIRLQ010000352.1 GCA_031259345.1 Treponema sp. | reverse complement strand
GGGCAATCACCGGAGCAAAAACGTCTATGGAATTCCCCGCTGGAGAGACCCGCCCTGTAGCAATGTTTCAGTGAAAAGCAATGTGGGTATTGCCCATGAGCAGAGAAAGTCCCGGTAAGGAAATAAAAGGAACACAAGGGCGGGGCTCGTAAGCGGACTCCTCCATAGTTTTTGCGTAGGTGATTGCCCCCGCCCGTGGACGCAGAGCTATTTACAGTGTTTATTGCATTACTGATTACACACATGGCTGGAAATACGCCTCTCTTTATGTTATCTTTAACATAACATGTAGGAGCCGCGCCTGAATAACCGTATCGCATTTTATTCGGGCGCCCCTCCTTACAAAAACATAACCGGTGAGGTAAAGCATGGTAATTTTGACATTGAACTGCGGATCGTCTTCCGCAAAATATCAGGTGTACGACTGGGAAAAGAAAGATGTCCTGGCCGTCGGGATTGTGGAAAAGGTAACTTTTCCGGGTTCGTTCATTGGGCACAAGGCCAAAGGTAAAGAAGAAGTTACCTTTAAGCAGGATTGCCCCACCCACACGGACGCGGTAAACCTTATCATCAAAACGCTCACCGGCAAGGAACACGGGGTTATAAGCGACATGGGCGTTATCAAGGCGGTGGGGCACCGGGTGCTGCATGGGGGCGACAAATTTACCAAAAGCGTGATTGTTGACGACGCGGCTATGGCGGCGTTTAACGAGGTCAAAGACCTGGGGCCCCTTCATAATCCGGCTAATATTATGGGCATAGAGGCGGCAAAAAAGGTGCTGCCCGATGTGCCCCATTGCGCGGTAATGGATACCGCCTGGCATCAGACCATGCCGCCGGAGTCTTTTCTTTACGCGGTGCCCTACGAATGGTACGAAAAGTACGGTGTGCGTAAATACGGCTTCCATGGTACGTCGTTCCTTTATGTGGCAAAGCGCGCCGCGGCTCTTTTGGGTACGGATCCCTTTAAAACCAATCTTATCATCTGCCACCTGGGTAACGGGGCTTCGGTTAACGCGGTAAAAGACGGCTGTTCGTACGATACGTCCATGGGCATTACCCCGCTTGAGGGCCTGGTTATGGGTACGCGCGCGGGGGACGCCGATATGGCAATGCCGTTCTATGTGATGCGCAAAACCGGCATGACGCCCGAGGAGATGGAGAACGCCCTGAACAAAAAGTCCGGGCTTTTGGGGCTTTGCGGCCAGGCCGACCGCCGCGACATTCAAAAGGCAAAGGTGGGGGGCGACAAAAGGGCGGAGCTTGCCCAGGATATCGAGGCCCACCGGGTAAAGCGCTATATAGGCGGCTACGCGGCAATACTGGGCAGGGTGGATGCCCTGGTGTTTACCGCCGGGGTAGGCGAGTTTGCCTTCTTTATGCGCGAAAAGATTTTGGCGGGTCTTGAGGGTATTGGCATTGTGTACGACCCGGAAAAAAACAAGCTCTCCCATACCCGCAGCGCCGAAACGGTTATTTCCAAGCCGGAGTCCGGCATTCCTGTGTACATTATCCCCACGGACGAAGAACTGGTAATGACGGAAGACGCGTACGCCCTTATGGCGGGGACGTACGATGTGCACACCAGGTTTAGCTACTCTTTCCAAAAAAAGGACTATGTAAACAAGAGCCGCGCGGAGAGCCTTAAAGAAGAGCTTGCCAAAAATCCGGCGTTGTCGTCTATCGTCGCGGCGCCCAAATAAATAAACAATAATGAGGGATTGTCAATTAAAAATCGCGAAGTAATTGAATTATTGTGTATTGGGAACGCGCTTGTTGATGTGTTTGCCCAGGGGGAGGAGGAGGTTGACTTCCGGTTTGGGCTTTACGATGCGGTTCAGCACATTCCCATAGGGCGGATACACGAAATCCTTGCCATGCTGCCGGAGTTTACCCCCATGTCCGGGGGCGGCTCGGCAAATGTCGCCAAGATTGCCGGGGCTATGGGTCTTAAGGCGGGTTTTATCGGCGCGGTGGGGGCGCTGCAGGGCGGCGCTGGGGGCGCCGACCGGTTTGGAAGGCTCTTTGCCGGGGAGCTTGCCGAAACGGGGGTAAGCGTCCGGCTTAAGTTTAAGAAACAGCCCACGGGTATTTGCCTTGTGCTAACCATGCCCGACGGCCGCGTTAAAATCGCGGCGGCTCCGGCGGCGGCACAGGAGTTGTGCGAGGCCGATATCGACGAAGATCTTATAAAAGAGGCCCAGGTGGTGGTTCTTGACGGCTATATGCTGGAAAGAAAAGGCCTGGTGCAGCATATCCTCCGCCTGGCGGACAAGTACGGCGCTCCTGTCGCCCTGGACGTAAGTTCGTCGGGGCTGGCTTTCCAGCGGGCGGCGGAGATTATTACCTATGCCCGCCTTTACCCGCTTATCATTTTTATGAATGAGGATGAGTCCAGGGCTTTTTACGCTGCCCTTGTTCATAGGGGCGGCGTTTCGGGGGAAGAGGTCCTGGGGGAAAGCCCTGGGGAAAAGCCGGACAACTACGAATTTCTAAACGCCGACATGATAAACCTTTTTAGGGATTTTACGGCGAACGAAATCTTTCCTATAGTTACGGTAAAACTGGGGGTTAGGGGGGCGGTAGTTTTTGCGGGGGGCAATATTTATAGGGAATCGGCTATTCCGGTGATACCCCTGGAAACTACGGGCGCCGGGGACGCCTTTTGCGCGGCCTTTTTGGGGGCGTGGATACGGGACAAATCGCTGTCGGAATGCGCGGCTTTGGGGAACAGGGCGGCACGGGAAGTGCTTGGCGTTAACGGCACTAAAATTAATCCCAAGCGGCTTAAGGCAATTGCCAAAAAGTTACAAAAGTAATCCGCCGCTCACTTCATCAGAACCGCTTTGGCTATTTTTTCTTTTTCTTCCGCGCCAAGCAGGGCCCCAATAATGGCGGCGGCAAAGAGTCCGGCGGTTCCCGGGCCCCGGCTGGTGATAATCCCCTTGTCTATGACAACTTTATCTTCGAGCCATTTGGGGCCCGCTGCCTCATTCTTTCCTTCCACCCGATCTTCCATGCCGGGGTAACAGGTAAAGCTTTTGCCGTTAAGTATGCCCAGAGGGGCAAGCGCCACTGCCGGGGCCGCGCAGATGGCGGCGATCCATTTGCCGCCGGCTTCCATCTCTTTTAAAAAGGCGCTTAGGGGGGCGCAGGCGGCAAGGTTCGCGGCGCCGGGCATGCCGCCGGGCAGGACAACGGCGTCCCAGTTGGCCGCGGTCAAATGCCCCGTCTCCTCTAAAGCTTTTATGTTTGTATTGGCAAGGATTGTTACATCCTTGGCGCCTTTGACCGCGGTTTCGGCGCTTATGGATACTATGCATACTTCAAGCCCGGCCCGGCGAAGGTAATCAATGGGGGTTATTGCTTCCACTTCCTCAAAACCTTCCGCTAAAAAAACAACAACTTTCTTTGCCATAACGTTCCTCCTTAAGTTGATTGAGCTATTGGGGCTGTCCGGGAACTTGGTTACTTCCCGGGCATCCCCAGCGCCTCTAGTATACCATATTTTATCCCGCTTGCCAGTTGTCAATTCATTTTTTATAATAGAGCTGTTTAGAAAGCTCAAGTTTCTAAACAGCTTCCGCAAGGTATGGATTATTATGAAACAAATTCTGATTATAGACGAGAACTCTCTTTTTAGGGAATATCTTAGGCTCAAGCTGGCGGACAACGGAATAGAGGTAAGTACCGGCATCAACACTATCGACGGCATTTCAAAAATGCGGAACATAGCCCCGGACCTTATTATTATGGATTACCAGCTTCCCAAGCAGGGCTATCTTGAGGTTCTAAAAGCAAAGAAGGCCAATCCCAACACGGTCAATACTCCGGTGATCATTCTGGCCCAGCGTATCGATCAGAGAAAGCTTATAGAGCTGGTGCCCTACAATGTAAAAAAGGTCTTTACCAAGCCGGTAAAGATCGACTCCCTTTTTGTTACGCTGTCGGCTCTTTTGGGCATTCCCTTCAATATCGACGAAAGTCCGGGCATTGTAGAAGTCCACGTAAACGACGACATTATCTTTATCGAAATTGCCCAGGGCCTTAACCGGGACAAGCTGGATCTTCTGCGGTTTAAGATTCTGGAGATGATCGAATTATACGAAATACGGGTGCCCAAGGTGATAGTTATGCTCAGTGATATTAAGCTGAGTTTTGCCGATGCCCCGAATATGCAAAAGCTTCTTGAGACAATAGTGCACGCGTCCAAAGCAAAGCCGAAAAACATCAGGGTGCTTACCCGGGACGATTTTGTAAGGCAATTTATTCAGGGCAAAAAGGAATACGCGGACATAGAGGTAGTCTCGAACCTGGAGAGCGCCATGGACGGCCTTCTTACGGAAATTGACAGCGGCATGGAATACGGCGAAAGTAAGGCGGAGATTATAAGAGAAAAGCTTCTTTCCGCGGACGTTCCCGAAGGGGACGAAACTATGGCGCTCAAGTTCGACGCCGAGGCCAAAGGCTTTTCCATGGAGGCCTTTAAAGAGTCGGTGCAAAACCTAAAGATTGCCGCTGTGGACGATGACTTTATTATCCAGGAATTGATAAAAAACACTTTTACCAGCGTAGGCGCCCAGGTCAAAACATTCCCCGACGGCGATGATTTCCTTGCCGTCATAGCAAACGAAAAATTTGATCTTGTGTTTCTTGATATAATGATGCCCAAAGTGGGCGGCTTTGATGTTTTAAAGTCCCTTCAGATCAAAGGCATAAACTTTCCGGTAATTATACTTTCGGCCCTTAAAGAGCGCGAAACGGTTATCAAAGCGTTCCGGATGGGGATAAAAAGTTATTTGGTTAAGCCGCTAAAGCCTGATGACATATTCAAAAAGTCAATGGAGATTCTTAAGGCTAACTTCTAGCAGCCAATTGACAGGACGGGGGTAAAATTGTTGGGAAACGGCCGGGAAATTTTTGCGAGGTTCTTTAACGAGGCCGGAACGTCCATGGCAATTCTGGACGCCGAAGGCTCGATTGTCGTTATGAACGAACGCCTCAAAAAATTTCTCGCCGCAAATCTAAGTTTTTCTTTTTCGCCAAAGGCTGTCCCCGGGGGCGAACCTCTCCCGGAAGGGAAAAAACACAAAACCATTAAAGATATTCTGGGGGCCAGGCAGACGGAACAGTTTTGGGCTTCTGTAGCAAAAGTCCTTGGCGGAGAAACCAAAGAAGCGTACTTTGAGGCCCTTCTTTATCCCCAGGATAAAAATGAAATTACCCGCTGGGCCGGTATCCGCGCGTGGCTTTTGCACGCGGAACCCGGACAAAAGCCGTTTATCGGCATAAGGATAGAAGACAGAACCCTTGCCCGGCAGGAAGAGAAAAAGCTTCTTGAAGAGAAAGAATTTGCCGAGAACGCGATGGAAGCCAAAAGCCAGTTCCTGGCAAACATGAGCCACGAGATTCGTACCCCTATCCAGACCATCATCGGCATGATCGAGCTTTTGCAGGATACAAAGCTGGACCGGGAACAGTCGGAATATTCAAGGCAGGTTAAATTCTCCGCCGAGGTGCTTCTGTCGCTCATCAACGACATTCTTGATTTTTCCAAAATCGAAGCGGGAAAGATGGCGCTGGAACACATCGATTTTGATTTGGAGCAGACCATTGAGCAGGCTGTGGAAATGATTTCTTTGGAGGCCCACAAGAAGGGCCTTTCCATTGCCACGGATATTTCCCCGGATGCCCGGCTTATTATGAAGGGGGATCCCAACAAGTTCCGCCAGATTGTAATTAATCTGGCAAAGAACGCGGTTAAGTTTACCAAAGAGGGGGGGGTAACGGTTATCGCCCGCCTGACGGAACTGGGAAAAAAGGAGGCCATAAGGGTGTCGGTGGCGGATACCGGCATCGGCATAGGCGAAGAAGCCCGGGGGCGGCTTTTTACCACTTTTATGCAGGCGGATGTTTCCAACACCCGGCGTTTTGGAGGAACGGGCCTTGGGCTTGCCATTTCCCGGGATCTGGTGGAGCTTATGGGGGGCCGTATAGAAATGCTCCCCAACGAAGGCGGCGGTTCAATTTTCCGTTTTACCGTTCCCCTGGAACGTTCAGACCGGGAAACGGAGCCGCTTCCCGAACCCCGGGAAGATCCTGAGATTCCCATCCTGGTGGTTGAGCATAACCGCATTACCCGCCTTATCATCATCTCTTACCTTACGGATTTGGGTTACACCTGCATTGAATCGGCAGCTTCGGGGGCCGAAGCCCTTGCCCTGATGCGGGAGGCTGCCGCCAAGTCAAAGCCGTACCGTATTTGCCTTGTGGATATGGTAATGCCCGTTATGGACGGATGGCGCCTTGCCGCGGAAATCCACAACGACGAAAACATTTGTGGGGCGGTTTTGTTTTTGATGGTTCCCCACGGCCTTATGGGCGCGGATACCAAGATGACCCTGCTCAAATGGTTTAAAGCCTATATCAACAAGCCCGTTAAGCGGCGGGCGCTGGCGGAAATCCTTAACGGCAATTTAGGCGAGCAGGACAATTCCGAAGCCGAGCTGGAAGAGATTTCGGAACAGGAAACGGCTAGCGCAAAAGCGGAGGGCGAAAACGCGATTTCCTTTGGGGACGAACCGGGCAAGCCCGGGGATAAACCCCTGGTATTGATTGCCGAAGATCATCCTGTCAACCAAAAGCTCTTTGCCATGATTGTCGAAAAGCTCGGCTTTCCCTGCATTGTCGCCGACGACGGCCAGGATGCCCTGGAAAAGGCTCTTGCGCACCCGGTTTCCCTTGTTTTTATGGACATTCAGATGCCCCGGATGAATGGCTACGAAGCTACGGAACATTTAAGAAAGAAAGGCTTCAAAAGCCCCATCGTTGCGGTTACCGCCAGCGCTTTTGCCGATGAGCGGGAACACTGTCTTTCCATAGGCATTGACGACATACTTACCAAGCCTTTCAAAAAGCCGGATATAGAAAAGGCCCTTTTTAAATGGCTAAAAAGGACGGAAGCGGCGGAAGACACGGAAACCGTCATTCCTGTCGAAGAAGCCGATGTCATTAAGCCCCGCACAGGCATGGCGGAAGATATTTTCTTCCCCGAAGGCGGCCCCTCCGGGAAAGAAGCGGCCGCAGCAGCGGGCGCAAAAGCCGAAAGCGGCGGGAACGATACGAAAGGGAACCCGGTATTTAATTCCGGCGAAATGCTGGAAACTTTTTTGCACAATGACGAGATAGCTTTATCCCTGCTTTACCGTTTTATTACAAGAACCATGGAGCAGATAGCCCTTATTCCCGGCTTAATAGCGACGGAAAACTGGGATACCGCACAGAGAGAAGCCCACACTATTAAAGGGGCGGCTTTTACCATGGGGGCTAAAGAACTTGGCGAGGCCGCCTCCCGGCTTGAAAAGGTCTTTAAAAACCGTGAAAAAGCGGAAGTCCGGACGGCCCGCCTTTCTGTGGAAGAAGCCTTTACCCGCTTTAGGGCTGAAGCCGAAACGTTTCTTGACCTAAAGGGTTTTAAGTCCGCCTAAAGGCGGGGGGGCAAAATGGTACGTTCCTCTATACATACCCACACATCTTTTTGCGACGGCAGCGGCAGCGTCGAGGATTTTTGCCGGGCGGCCTTTGAAAAGGGCTTTGTTTCCCTGGGTTTTAGCGCCCACGCCCCGGCGGCAAAAAAAACCGGCATGACTACCGGCTGGCATCTTCCGGAAGAAAAACTTGAAGAGTACCTGGATACCGTCAGGGCGGCAAAGCGCAGGTGGGCGGGAACGCTTGATGTCTACCTGGGGCTGGAAGTTGATTATATAAGCGGCATTATGGGGCCCGCGGATAAAGATTACCGCGAAATGGGGCTGGATTATATCATCGGCTCGGTGCATTACATTGTGCCGCCAAAGGCTTTGCCTTTTACGGTAGACGGCCCCCCGGACGAGCTTGAAGCGGGCCTTAAAGGCTTTGGCGGCGACAGGGAAGGGCTGGTTAACGCCTACTGGGACGCGGTGGAAGAAATGACGCGCTTAGGCGGCTTTGATGTACTGGGGCACCCGGATTTAATCAAGAAGAACAACGCCGGCGAAAGGATCTTTTCCCCTTCTGCCGCGTTTTACCAAAAGCGGCTGTGGGACATAGCCGCCCTGGCCGGCCATTCAGGGCTTGCGGCGGAAATCAATACCGGCGGCATGAACAGGCAAAAAACCCCCGACCCCTATCCATCCCTTCCGCTCTTAAGGCTTTTCCTGGAAAACAACGTCCCAATGACCATAAACTCCGACGCCCACAGACCTGAGGACCTGGACGGCCATTATCCCGACGCCGTTAGGGCGCTCGTAAACGCCGGCTACACAGAGGCAGTAGTATTTGTGGGCAGTAAAAACGGAAAAGCACAATGGAAGAACGAACCGCTGGCGCGTTTCTCTTAGCGGTTCCGGCGTTCCTCGGCCGCTTTACAGTCGATGCACAAAACAGCATAGGGAATGGCTTCCAGGCGTTCTTTGGGGATTTTCTTGCCGCATTTGGCGCAAAGCCCGTACTTACCCTGCCGGATACGGTTAATCGCCGCGTCAATCAGCCTTAGGTGTTTTAGCTCCTGAGTACCGATAGCCTCCATCATACGGCGGTCTATGTCGTCCGACGCCACATCGACCTGGTCTTTGGGGTCCATACCCTCCAGGATTTCTTTAAACTCCTGGTTTGTATTGGTAAGGTTTGTAATTATTTCCTGCTTGAGATCCAGCAACGTATGATTCATTTTATCGACAAATCTTTGATCCATCACAGCTCCCATTCTTGGACCCCGCGCCTTTAGCAGCCCGGCATTTTAGGATGCTAAACCCGAAAGTCATCTTATAGCGGCAATAAGGATCGAACTTATGACACTACGGATATGAGCCGTATGCTCTACCAACTGAGCTATGCCGCCTAAACAACGGGAGATAGCCTATCAAAAAGAAAAAATATTGTCAAGCGGCCGCATTGCCTCATAATTTTTCTAACCCAAAAAAGGATATGCCTCAAAATAAAAATCTAACC
>JAIRLQ010000292.1 GCA_031259345.1 Treponema sp. | reverse complement strand
CTCTTCCGATCTCTCTTCGCCTTTGCGGACATTGTTTGCAAACTGGGCGGGAAGTATCATGTGGCAGCCCTGGCAGACGCCGCTTCGGATCGCTACAATACCCTTTCCGGCTTTATTTCTGATAATGCGCTCGAATTTAAAAAACACTTCGGGATCAAGGTTTTTCTTTAGGGCGTCTTCTTTTTTGGTAAGCTTTGCCATCTGGGCGTTTTTTTCGGACTCTTCGGCCTGAACGCCTTTCCGGCGCTCCTGAAGATCATGTTCCTGTTGCTCAATAAGCCCGGCCCGTTTTTTTATGTCTTCGTCAATGCCCGCTATGGCTTGCTGTTCCCTCTGTAAATCTTTGCGGAACTGCTGCTCTTTTTCCGCGGCCTCGCGAATCTCTTTGTCAAGAATCTCATATTCCCGCTGGGTGGTAATAACGTCCATGTTTTTTTCGGCGGTTTCCCGGCGGTTTTCCGCATCACCCAAAGCCTTTATTAACTCGGCTTCCGCTGTTTTGGCTTTGAGCAAATTTTGATTTAAATCGGCAAAGGCCCGCCTGGTACGATCCAAAACCTCTTCCTGGGTTGAGAGCAATTTAGGAATTTCCTGAATTTTCTTTTCCAGTTGGATTTTTTCGGATAGAATATCCTGCAAACTCCGCAGCGTCTCAAACACATCTTCCATATTTAACCCCTTGTTTTTTTTTCAGATTACCAGATATTTAGTGGTCGAGATAGTCCTTCAGGCGCCGGCTCCGTTTGGGATGCCTTAGGCGCCTGAGGGCTTTCGCTTCTATCTGGCGTATACGTTCCCTGGTTACATTAAAATAAAGCCCAACTTCTTCAAGAGTAAGGGAATATCCGTCATCCAGGCCAAAGCGCATCTTTAGAACTTCCTGTTCCCTGGTCGGCAGGGTGGCGAGTACCGTGGATATATGTTCCTGAAGCATGGTAAAGGCGGTAATGCTTGCGGGATTCTCGACATCTTTGTCTTCGATAAAGTCCCCAAGTGAAGAATCTTCCTCTTCGCCAATGGGCGTTTCCAGCGAAATCGGCTCCCGTGCGACATTTTTTACCGACTTGACCCGCTGGGCAGTCCAGCCCAGGCGTTCGGCTATTTCTTCGTCTGTAGGCTCCCGGCCCAAAACCTGCATAAGCTGGCGGCTTTCCCTGACTACCTTGTTAATCTGCTCAATCATGTGTACCGGCACGCGGATAGTACGGGCCTGGTCGGAAATGGAACGGGTAATTGCCTGGCGTATCCACCATGTTGCATAGGTTGAAAATTTAAAGCCCTTTTTATACTCAAACTTTTCCACAGCCTTGATGAGCCCTATATTGCCTTCCTGAACAAGGTCGAAAAAGTGCAGCCCCCGGTTGGTGTATTTTTTCGCGATAGATACAACCAGACGCAGGTTGGCTTTAATCAGCCTGTCTTTGGCATTTTTCATCATTGTACGGCCCCGGGAAATTTCTTTTGCCAATTGGTTGATTACATCTATGGACTCCTCGAATTCGGCTTCCCTGGAATGAAGCTTTTTTTCTGTAATCTGAATCTGCCGTATTTTTTCTTTTATGTCATTTGAGCTTAAGCCAAGGGTTTCTTCCAGCTTTATCCTTTCTTCCGCAACCGTAAGGCCCCTGCCCAGTGCCCTAAGCTCTTTAAGGGAAGCGACATGCAAATGCTTTTCTATCCGTTCCTGTTCTTTTTTATAACGTTTGATGCGCCTGGCGGCCTGTATGAATTTTTCCGAAAAGGCGGCAATTTCTTCGGGATAGATTTCGGAATTTTCGATTATCCTCATAATCCGCACCCGAATTTCGTTTAACTCCGGATCTTCAAATATATTGGCCCAGCGGTTGATAAGCTTTTTCTTTATTTCTATATAACTTCTTAGATCCGCGGAAATGGTACGCAGGGTTTCTTTATAGTATTGATTAAGGCGGCGGCGCTCGGTCATGTGTTCGGTTATTTCTTTTTTGGAAAGATTCAGTTCCCGAAGATCTTTTTTTGAAAAAGCCTTTTGGGCAATGTGATAAAATTCCAGGATGATCATGCCCGACTTTTTTATCACCCCTTTGATAATGTTTTCGCCGTCTTCCATTTGCTTTGAAAGCACAATTTCCTGTTCGGCAGTCAAAAGGTTTTCCCTGCCTATCTCGCGCAAATAAAGCCTTATGGGATCATCTACGGAGGATTCTTTTTCATTATTGATAAGCCGCTTTTTTTCTACCGCCGTGTCTTTCCGTTTTACGGTTTCGGGTTCGGTTTCTTCTTCGCCCGATGAGTCTTCTTCTATAAGCTGAATATTATTATTTACCAATAGAACAAGCACTTCTTCGATTTTGTCTGTATTCGCTATATGATCCGGAAGGTAATCCTGAAGTTCCTCGTAGGAAAGTACCTTTTTTTCTTTTGCATATTCAATAAGTTTTATAACCGCAGGATCCTCTGCGGCAGGAATTTCGGGCGGGGCGTCCGTTTCAACAGCAGGCGGCTCTACGGCCAATTGCAGTTTTACGGCAGACTGCGTCTCCGTTGCCAAAGGCTGCTCCACCACCGCCTGGGCAGTATTCGGCAACACTACTATCGGGGCAGATGCCCCCACATTCTGTGTATCAATCATAGGCTGTCTTCCTTTAAATTTCGTAATTCAGCGTCAATTTCCATTTTTTCAGCAAGAAGCTCATCCGCCTCTCCCTCTTCGGAGCCGGGGACTTTTTTAATATCCCAAAGTTTGCTGATAATTTCACCGCGTCGTTTTTCAAGTTTTTTTCGGGACACTACCCGCTTTAAACCATCGGAAAAGAGAATTCCGGAATTCATTGTAAATTCCTGCGAAGTCCCCCGTTTGAGAAAAAAATCTTTTAGTTCCTCCCATTCCGATATTCGCGCCAAAAAATAATCAACGCTTTTTTCTTCGTTAACAAAACATTCTTCCAGAGCTATAAAAATTTCTTTGGCAGCCGGATTTTCCAATTCTTCAATTTTTAGCGCCTTCCGTAATTCCGGGTAAAAGAGCGCCTTGCCGCCTGCCATGTCATTCACTGCCACTACCATAAGGAGTGCAAGCTCGTCGTTTAAGCGTACAGGCGCTTTAGCGCGCCCGTGATTCTGCCGGGAAATTTCCTCCTTGGGGACATTCTGTCCTTGTTTGCCATTGAGCCCGTCTTTTAAATAACGAAATACTGCGTCCCTATCTATGCCGAAAGCGCCGGCGGCGTCTTTTATCCAACTATCCTCGGAAACCGCTGAATCGGGCTTTCCCAAGTGTTCGAACAAAAACGCCAGAGCCTGGACTTTTCCTCCGGAATAACTGGTATCAAACAGCTTTTTTGCCCTGGCAATAAGGAATTCAACGTCATATATACAACATTTTACAATTTTTTTCAAGGTTTCCGGGCCAAAAATCTTTAAAATATCTGCAGGATCCTTTAATTCAGTACTATTTTCCCCTTCAGGAACCACAACAGAACAAACCAGCCCGTTCCGCCGGCAGGTAAGTATGCTTTTTGCGGCTGCCGTCTGGCCCGCGTTATCCGAATCAAAGACCAATACAACCCTTTCCGCCCAGCGCTTAAGCAGCCTCGCCTGGTCGTCTGTGAAGGCAGTACCGCAGGGAGCGACGGTGTTGGTCAGGCCCGCCTGGTACATAGCCATAACGTCCATATAGCCCTCGACAATGTAGACGGCTTTGCTCCGGCGAATTTCGGGAATAGCCAGATCTATGGCATACAGGGTTTCGCTTTTTTTATAGATTGGCAGTTCCCTGGAGTTGATGTATTTTGCCTGTTCCTGGCCCTGGGACGGGTTTGCGTTTGGGAGTATACGGCCGCCAAAAGCCGTTATCCTCCCCTGCCTGTCCGATATGGGGAACATAAGGCGTCCCGAAAAGGCCGCGATTTTAGGAAACTTTGGCGAAAACAACCCGGAAGCCGCAAGAAATGCCGGGGAATACGCTTTTTTTTCAAGAAAGGTATACAGCCATCGGCGGTCTTCCGGGGCATAACCCAGGTTAAATGTATTGATCGTCTCTTCCGAAAAAGCCCTGGATAAAATGTAGTCTTTTGCTTCCCGCCCTTTAGAGCTTTCCATCAGTAAATGGTGAAAGGTGCCCGCGATGCGCCGGTACAGCTCGAAAAGCTGTTCCTTTTCCAGTTTTTTTGCCGCGTCTTCCTTTGAACCGTCCCGTCCCGGCCCCGAAGCGCCGGCGTTTTCGTAGACAATTTCTACACCAAAGCGCTTTGCCAGTGTTTCTACCGCTTCGGAAAAAGAAATTTTATCCATCTCCATGATAAAATTGAAAATATCCCCGCCCTTGCCGCAGCCAAAACAGTGATACAGTTTTAGATCCGGATTTACCTGAAAAGACGGAGTTTTTTCGTTATGAAAAGGACAGAGGCCTTTCCATGTACCGCCCCGCTTTTCCAGGCGGACATACTCCCCCACAACCGCCAGGGCGTCCATACGGTTCCTTACCTCCTCTTTGGTGGCCTGTGAAATAAAGGGCATTAGCGGGTACGCCCCTTTACATACAGAGCCCCCGCGCGGATATGATCATCCAGGGTCCGGGAAAAGTAATGCTTCCCTGCCTCGGCATCGGTAAGGCGGAAATAGAGGAAATTGGATGAGGCAGGCGCAAAAGCAGCCTGCAAAGCGACCCGGCCGGGCGCGGAAATAGGCCCCGGGGGCAGCCCCGGCCTGATATAGGTATTGTAAGGATCACGAATTTCAATGTCCCTGCTGTAAAGAACTTCCGGGTGGGGCTTTCCCTGTATTTCTGTAATGATATATTCCACAGTCGCGCAGGATTGAAGGGCCATGCCTATATTAAGGCGGTTATAGAAAACCCCCGCCATAAGAGCCGCTTCTTCGGCAACGCGGTATTCCCGTTCTACGATAGACGCTATTATCACCTTTTCGTTAAGAGCTTCGGGGCTTAGGGAAATCGCCTGTTCGTTTATCTCTTCTATACGTTGAAAAAAAGTATCCGCCATTGCGGAAACAACTTTTTCCGCGGGAAAAGCCAGGGGGAAAAAATAGGTGTCGGGATACAGGTAACCTTCAAAGCTTGGGCCCGGAATACGGTAATATTTTATCAGTTCCGGCGAAGACGCGGCTTCGAGAAAATCCCGGGCGCCGCATATCCCCGCTTCTTCAAGAATACGGGCGGTTTTTTTTAGGGTAATTCCTTCCGGCAATGTAACTTTTACAAGAATTTGATCCCCCAAAACCAGAAGGGAGTGAATCGTAAACTGATCGGCAGGAAGCTCGATCCTATAAGCGCCGGACTTTATGTATTCCTTTTTAAAGCGGGAAAGGAGCTGCCAAAAATAATGATTTCTGATAACGCCCGCCTGTTCAAGACGAAGCCCCACTGAGACTGAACTTTCCCCCTCTCTAACCAGAAGGAAAAGCGAGCCGTCTTTCTCCAGCCGTAAGCTTTCGTCCCCCTGTACCGGACGCACCGTTCCTTTTGGGGTTGAGTTAAGATGCATGCACAAAAACACAAAAACAACCCCAAGCACAAGAAACAAAGCAAGAAAAATACTTAAAAGCCTAAAAAAGATTCGGATTAAACCAAGCATTTTACCCCTTTGCATACCGCCGTTTACTTAAATACCACCGGTCAACATAAAGTTTAAGGTGAAGGCGAAGCTGTTTCAAAACTAACCGAGTTTTGAAACAGGCTCAGATATTAATTCTTCAACTTCCTGGATTGAAAGTATAGAGTAAAGAGTTTTTTCCAGCCTGTAAAGCAGGGAACTTTCAATAGCGTTTAAATCCTCCTCATTTTTTTTTAGCAAGGCAAACAAGGCTTTACATTCGCTATCACTCAAACAAAAATCCGGAACATCATCTTTCATCTTTGTTTAAAGATTAATCTCCATTCCTTCTACGGCGAGGCTTAACGCAAGCTCTTTGATATTCATGCGTTCGGTATACCACTTTGCGGACTGGAGGTTATTAAACAATTTACGGTCATCGTAGGTTGGATCGTGATGGAAAAGAACCATGTGCTTTATACCCCAGTTGGCGGCAAAATCAACAGCCAGGCTAAAAGCGCTGTGCCCCCAGTTATATTTTTCGATTGCTTCGCCAAGAGTGTATTGGGAATCAAGGACTATTACGTCCGCCCCTTCAAAATAGGCAATATTTTCATCGCTTTTAAGAAAATCATTTGCCGAAAGCTCGGTGTCGGTAGCGTAAATAAAGCGGCGCCTGCCGTCATCAACTTTGTATGAAAAGGAATCCCCGGGGTGGTTCATTTTTTTCCAGGTAATGGAAACATCCCCTATGGCAACGCTTTCGCGCAAAGCGTGAAAGGTTTTTTTTGCCCCCATAGACTCCAGATGCACCGGAAAATAAGGCGCCGTCATCTGGCCGTGCAGGATTGCCTCAAGATTGGGCTTGGGAGAATAAAAATCCACCGAGACCGAAGGATCGTAGGCGGGATTAAAGAAAGGAAGCCCCTGAAGGTGATCCCAGTGGAAATGGGAAAAAAACAAATGATATTTAAGCGGCTTCGGCTTTTGCTTTGCGCAGGCAATCCCAAACTCCCTAAGCCCCGACCCCGCGTCAAAGACAATGAGCTCCCCGGGATCGCCGGCCTCCACCGAAACGCAGGGAGTATTGCCGCCTACAGTACCGAAAAGCCAGGGAGGAAGCCCGGACATAAAACGCTCCCTGGAATCCTGATCGGCCACATCTTCCGGGGTAATACGTTCCAAAATGGCGGAAACCTTGCTTTTTATCTGGGAAGACAGTTCGGGGGCGGGCAAAGATCCCCTGACGCCAAAAAAACGAATCCGCATCAACATTCCCCCCCGGGGCTTTTTGCTTTTCTGGTTATAGGCGGCTCTGCCCGCCTATGCGCAAGCCAGTTGTGTATAACAGACGCCGTATGGACCTCTCCTTTACCCATACCCGGACAAAAAGCGGCAGCCGCTTCCCACGCCTCGGGCGAAGCAAGATTTGAATGCCAAAAAGGAAAAGCCCTGCACTGGAGAGGACGGTACTCGTACACGGAACACCCGCCCTGCCAGAAAATACAATCATACCCTGACTTTTCTTTAAGGGAAAGCCATTCCAGATCCCCCCCTGCCTTAACCCAGCGGCAATAGGTCTTCATGGTTTCAGTATATCCCATTTGCAGCCCTTTTACCAGCAGGGCAAGATCGACTTGTGAGAGAAACACAAACCCCGGCTCGTAACGGCAGCAGGAAGAACAGCGGGTACAGGAAAATTTAAGGCCGTCGGCAAAAAACGGAGTTTCTGCGGTATCTCTTTTCATAACCGGCTAAAGATTACGGGGCAGCCCCCCCAATCACCGTAAGGCGGCCGTCGGTGGCGGGACTGATGATCCCGTTCTGCGCCCTGATATATTCCACCACCACGTAAGAAAGCAAGAGGCTCGTGTTAAAGGGATTCTCCGCCTTCTTCATCACCGCATAACCGTCCCCGCCGCCAAGGATATAGTCGTTGGTGCAGAAACGGTACATCCGCTCCGGGTCCACCGGCGCCCCGCCTATGAAAAGATCCTTCACCACCCCTTTCTCCTGGCCGGGAGTTTTGTCTATGGTATAACGGACTTCCCCGGAAAACTGGGGGAAACCGCCCGAACCCTGGGGGATGGCGCCGATAAAGTTAAAGAGTTCAATAATATCGGAACCCTTAAGGGACACAATGTAAAGGTAATTTTCAAAAGGCAGGATCGTCAGGAGCCGTTCCTGTGTGATGGGACCCTTAGGAAGCTCTGCGCGGATATTTCCGCCGTTATGAAAAGCAAAATCTATCTCCTGGTTGTACACATGCTTAAAGTACCACACATTAGCGTCGGTGATCATATTCCCCAGGGCAGTTTCCTGATAGCGGGTCAGCCGGTTGCCGAAGACAAAGGCCTCCGCCGCCTCCCCCACCACCTCCTTAAGGCTCTCGTCGGCCGTTTTAATATACGGCTCCAGCATGGCGGCAACGTCCCCGTCGGGAGCAATCTCCACCGGCGCCCAGACAAAGCTCACCAGCCTCCCGTCCCGGACGGAAAGCTTTCCGTGGCCCACGTATTTCCCCCATTCATTGGCGGAAACGATATAGGTATCCCCCACTTTTTTGGGGGCCTCAAAAAACGAATGCGAATGGCCGTCCACAATGATATCGATACCGGGCACCGCCTCCGCCAGCTCCGGGGAAGTGATATGCCCCGCATCCTCCTTTACATCGCCGATATGCGTAAGGCCGATGACAATATCGACCCGCTCCCGGTTCCGCAAAACATCCACCATCTCCCGCGCGGCCTCGATTTCGTTAATAAACGTGAGGCTCTTGTCGGGACTGGCGATAATTTTGGTCCGCAAGGTAGTAATACCGAAAAGCCCCACAGTGAAACCGTCGTAGCGCTTTACCAGATAGGGAGTGCCCCCCAGGTACGCCCCGTCCGCGGTTTTGATATTTGACGAAATGAAAGGGAAGTCGGCCTGCCCCAGCTGCTTAAGGAGCTTTGCCTGATCCCCGTCAAATTCATGGTTCCCGAAAACCGCCGCGTCGTACCCCATAAGGTTATAGGCCAGAATATCCGGCTCCGCGGCGAACATATTGGAAAGGGCGGTGCCGGTATTGATGTCCCCGGCATCTACCAGCAGCACCTGGGGGTTTGTGGCCCGTACCGCCTTGACATACGCCGCCACCCGGGCAAGCCCGCCCCGGCCGTTATTGGGCAGCACCACCCCGTGATGGTCGTTGGTATGGAGCAGCACCAGTTCCCCGGTTTTCCCACCCCCCGCAGGCGCCTCCCTTGCCGGCTCGGCAAACAGCGCAGACGCCGCCACCGCCAGCAGCACCGCCGCGAACAGAACGCGAACAAAACGTTTCATAAAAACCTCCCCTTATACGCGGTAACCCGCGTTACCGATATAGTACACGATATTACCGGAACTATATCAAAAACCAGTTAAAAACACGTAAATTTACCACAAATTTATACATATAGCCATACCCCGAATAGGAACGCCGCGGAAGAAACCGGAAGCCCCTTGAAAACCGGACAAAACCCCGTGACGCCGGAAGGAAAAGCAGGCCCCCCAAACCCGCGCCCCCCGCGGCATGATCCGGCCGGCCCGTATCACGATACGAGCGTTCCGTATCGCGATACGAGCGCCCCGTATCGTGATACGAGCGGCCCGTATCACGATACGAGTGTTCCGTATCGCGATACGAGCGTTCCGTATCGCGATACGAGTGATCCGTATCATGATACGAGTGTTCCGTATCGTGATACGAGTGATCC
>JAIRLQ010000223.1 GCA_031259345.1 Treponema sp. | reverse complement strand
TCGCGGAAGACGGCGCAAACCCCATTAGGCTACAAAAGGGGTTTGCGCCGGCTGGAGCGAGGGGGAGGCCTCCCCCTTTTTTCACAAAAGAAAAAATAGCACCGGCAAGGAAGCGCGGGCTGATAGGGGAAAATCGGGGAGATGAGCAAGACAACAGTATGGCCGCACGGCTATTTGTTACCGCTCACGAAAACCATGCGCCTTTATAATGCCGCAACAATACCGTTGTGCGGGACGCGATACATTCCCCTACCGGCTCGGCATGAAGCCGCGCCGGAGGGATCGCGGATAACAAAACGGAAACGAGCCGAATATTAAGCCGTGCCGGGGGCGCGGTCTTTCTGTTCCCCAAAGACGTTGAATTGGTCCAGAAGTTTCATATTCATGTTGTCGATCCCGCATTCAATACAATCAGCGCGTTGTATGTAAAATTCCTTAACCAGCGCAACGGCAATATCGGGGCGATTCTTATCGACAAAGAAATTTAAGACACCCACAAAGGCTCGGATACGGCCATTCATGTAAAATTTTTCCCTCTCGCGTTCCCTTCCCGCTTTGCGGGCCGCCTTCAGTTCCTCATCACGCAATTGTTGCCGCCACTCTCTTTCGAGAGCTTTCTCTGCCTCCGATTTTTCGTCGAGGGCGGCTAAGCTGGGATCAACCCAGCGGGTCTCACGGACTAAGCCAGCCGCTTTTTTCCGCTCCCGGTATTCTGCCTGCCGCCGTGAGCTTGATTTTGGATTTGCTGATTTTGGCCTTGCCATATTACAATCTCCTTTCAACGGCTAAAGGCCGCGCCTTCCTCTTATGTCCTGAACCCCGGCCCTGCTTAGCGTGAACGCGCCCGCCTCTATCATCTCCGCCACGTAGGTTATGGCCATAATACAGCCCTCGGAAAGATTAAGCCCTGATTTCGCAAAGAGTGAGCGCAGACGGTTGTGGTCGGTCTCGTTCATGCGGAGCGATACCGGCTTGACTTTTTTTTCAACCGCCAATTCCGGCTTTTCTTTTGTCCGGGCATCATTGGCGGCGGCTAGGGCAGATGATATATTCAGTTTGCTTGGCATGGCTTCAGCCCTCCTCTGCCTCGGAAGCAAGACGATCCAGCTCGTCTATGGTTTCCTTCTTGGCTGTTCCCATATCATAAACCGACTTGTGTTCGGTCTCTGCCCTGCGAAAAACCTGATCGACCGGAAACACGTATTGGTGGAAATCCCCCGCGCCCTTCCGCATTTTATCAACAATTTCGCCGTGCTGTTTAATTCGGTTGTCAACGGCGTTAATGACTATGCGCCGGTATTCGGGCTTTCCGGTTTCGAGGTCTTTGCGCAAACCCATGAGATTTTTTATAAAAATCTCAAGGCCGGATATTCCAAACGGGTCGGGCATGATGGGCGTTATTACTTCATCGCTTGCGACGAGGGCGGCCCGCTCGATGGCTCCAAAGCCGGGAGAGAGATCGAGAATACAATATTTGAACCCCATCGCTGCTGCCCCTTTTATCACTTCCCGCATGGCGAAGGGCTTCCGCGAACCGGCCCCCTCGTCCCACACTTTCAATTCCCCGTCGAGGCCCGCCGTGGGAAGAAGAAAGAGGCCGGGAAAATCCGATTGGATTACCGCCTGTTCTAAATGGCATTTACCCAGAAGAACGCTTGCTAGTTCGGCGTTCAGCGTTTCGGTATACGTCCATTCCGTGCTGTTGCCCTGCGGGTCGCAGTCTATAAGCAGCACCCTGCCCGGATAACGCCGGGCAAGGGCCGCCGCGAGAGACACGCCTAAAACCGTCTTGCCTGTGCCGCCTTTTTGTAAGGCAATTGATATTGTTTTCATATACAAATGATATACCACTATACGCACGTATGTCAAGCGTATATCAAACAATATACGATATTTTTTTGGGCTTTATAGCGGGCCGTAAAAGGGCTTTTTGGGGCGCGGACGTGAAATCATACCGGAAAGGGGGTGAGGGGCCTTAGCGGGCTTCTATGAGCGTTTTGGAGGGGGCGCGGTTTTGAAAGAAACCGGAACGCGCGGATCGCCGCCTTTCCCTGGGAAAAATAACGCTTGACATTTCCGCGCCGATGTACGATACTATAAGCACCTGGGTATATTTGGATGGGGCTAGCGTAACCATCACAGACCTGGGGAGCCGCCGGGCCGAAAGGCCCGGAATTTTTTTTATCTTAAATCGTCAACCGTCCAATACGCCATTTCCCCCGCATTCGTGAAGTAAGCCCATATCACACCGGCCATGTAGCCCTTTTCTCTGATAACCCCTGACAGTTTCCGGGTAACGGCATGGCGGGTCAGCGGCGCGTCCACCTTCAAGAAAACATTTTCGGCTTTTTTTCTCGCGGCCTTATAGTTTCCCGCGATTTTCCTGATGTTTCCGGTGATTGTCTTAAACTCCATGATAACGCCGTCAACTACGGCGTCGGGGTGTTTCGTTCCCCGCGGCCCTTGTTCCGGCAAAAGATAGACGGTGTGGCCGTTGGCGGCCAGTATCCGCGCTTGGATCATTTCCTTCTCCAGCGTCTTTATTTGTTCCGCGCTTTTTGGCGTACGCCCTGCCGCCATAAAAATCGACGAGAAAACTTCTACCCAAATTTCGCCGGGGGCGTATTCCCCGGCGCGGTTCTTTGCTCTTTCAGCATTGATGTTTTTATAGTCCATATATAAATAGGTATTCCTAAAACTTTCTCTCGCGAAAGCGTGCCGGCCCTGCTCGCGGGGCCGTCCTATTTTTAGGTATCGGCACGTACTGGGCTGTTCCGGCGGTTTGTTACTCTTTGCCGTTTGGTCCTAGGAAGCCCCTTTATTGGTTCGATACGGCCCGTTCTCCGTATTGCCCTGTATGTTGACCGGAAACCGATAGGTATAATAAAATAAAAAGGATAAGGAATAATAATATGAGTGTTTTATCCAAAGATAAAGCCGGAAAAGTTGATAAAGAAAAAAGAGCGGAAAAACGCACCTTTCCTGTTAGACGCTTGTTTCATGCTACGGCCATAGACAACTTAGAAAGTATTCTTTTGCATGGTCAGCTTTGCAGAAACACGTTGCATGAGCGCAACATTCCCTTTGTCGAGCTCTACAAGTACCCCGATCAGGTTGGCAGGGAAGACCGGGATTTTAGTTATTGCCCCTATCACCTTTTTTGTGATACGGCTTTTGATTTTCGTATAAAGCAGAATTACAATAATATCCCTTTTCTTTACATAACATGGAATTTTTCAAAGCCCCTCTCTGAAAATTGGCTTCTCATGCCAAGCCATGAGTCAAAATCAAAAAAAATGCCGTTGTTTGAATTTCAAAATCTCTGGTTTAAGGTCGGTCGCGCTTCCTATTCCTTGCGCACCCACGCCCTTATGTTTGGGAACAAAGTACAGCCGTGGGAAGTAGTGCAGACTTTCCATTGTATCAACCCTCTTTATAGGCTTATATACTTGGCTGAGGGGGTGGGCCCGCCCTGTATCCCCATAACACGGGATTGTGTCATTATAATTAAATCAAAGGACGTGTTTAAGCAAATAAACGCATGGGCGATGAAGCATAAAAAAACAGCGAAAGTCCTTGTTTGCCCGCATTTGTTTGAGCCTAAATACAAATACCCGCTTGTTTCAAATATTTAATCATTTGATTTTTCCCGATCCTTCGCTCCTAAAAGCGGTGGAAACAAGCGATAACACGGCCTTCAATTCTAAAGTCTTCATAGTCCAGTCCTGACACTGTGCGGGGGGGATAAGCGGGGTTCGCGCTTAAAAGAACGACGTGCCCCTTTTGGCCGGATAACTCGATTCGTTTCACAAGAAGCGTATCCCCTAATGATACAACATAGATACCGCTTCCTCCGGGCCCTGTCTTCTTGAATATGACCACATCACCATCGTTTATGTTTTCTCCGGTCATGCTGTCGCCTGATACGTATACGGCGGCAAGGGTGGCCGGGTCATGGGGCGCGATAAGTTTTCGGGGAACAGTTAAGAGGCGGGTTCCAGGGTTCTCGTCTATATATTTGCCCCGCCCCGCCGCCGCTTCCTGCTCTATGAGACAGACCTGCGCCGTTTCCTGCCCGCCGCTTCCTCCGTTTCCTCCGGCAATCAACCAGTTGAGATCTACGTTATAAAGCCGCGCCATCTTCTTTAACACTTCCCTTGACAATCTGTATTTTCCCCTGCTTATCATACTGCCCTGTTCTTTTGAAAGCCCCAGACTTTCCGCAAACGCTTTTTTTGAAAGCCCTGAACGTTCCTGAAGAAAAGTGTATTTTTCCGCCTCGTTCACCATTAAATTATACCTCTCTTGACAGTTAAGATTATCGCCTCTATAGTTAATAATATCTTAACTTTCAGGCGATATTCTTAACTATACGGCAAAGGAGATAAAAGGACAAGCGTATGAACAAAAAGGAAAAAGAAACCGGCTACCCCAGTCCGGCGCAAGGCTATGAAGATGACAGCATCGATTTTAACCGTATTTTAATTAAAAATCCCCCCGCTACGTTTATTATGAGGGAAGCGGCGGGTGGTATGGAATGGCGGGGAATAATGCCCGGTAGTTTTCTTGTGGTTGACCGCTCGATAAAGCCGGTGTCCGGCTCAGTGGTTGTGGCCGCTAATGACGGGGATTTTATATGCCGTGTCTTGGAGATTAAAAACAACCGTATGACATTTACAGATGGGGTTAATACGATTATTCCGATTGAGGACGATGCGGCAGTGTTCGGAACCGTACGCGCCGTGGTTACTGTTTTATGATTTTTCACGTCGATGGTAATTCGTTTTACGCTTCCTGTGAGCGGATATTTCGCCCTGACCTTTACGACAAGCCCATCGCCGTTCTATCAAATAATGACGCTTGTATTGTCGCCCTCGACAATAAATGCAAGGATTTGGGGTTCCGGCGCGGGGACGTTTATTTTATGGTTCGTAAGGGTATAGAGGATCGAGGCGTGGCCGTGTGCAGTTCAAATTATACCCTGTACGCTGATATAAGCGGGCGGCTTAACGCTTTGTATCACCGTTTTAGTCCCGACGTTGAGCGGTACTCGATAGATGAGAGTTTCCTTTATTTTCCTGACTGGAGAAACACCGATTACACGGAAATCGGGCGTTCCATCAGGGAAGCGGCGGGGAATGAAATCGGGGTTCCTGTGGCCGTGGGTATCGCCCCCACAAAAACGTTGTCAAAACTTTGCAATAAACTCGCTAAGAAACGTGGCGGTGTTTGCGAATGGAATAAAATCGATCAGGACGAAACACTAAAAAATATTCCGGTCGGCGATATATGGGGCATAGGGAAAGCAAAATCTGAAATGCTTAAAAAGCGGGGCATTCTTACCGCTTATGATTTGAAACGGTACCCGCTCGATAAGGCAAAAAAAAATCTGTCTATAGTCGGAATGAGGACGGTTCAGGAATTAAACGGCATAGCGGCTATTGGCCTTGAAATTAGCGCGGCGAGGCATCAGATTATATGTTCCCGCAGTTTTTCATCGGGGGTTTATTATCTGGACGACCTGATACCCGCCTTGACGGAATACACGCAAGAAGCGGTTGCGCGTATGCGCGATGACGGCCTTGCCTGTTCTAACCTTACGGTCTTTTTAATGACTAATCCCTTCGGTGAGGGGAAACAGTATTCCAATCAGGCAACGGGGGAATTTAACGAACCAACCGCCTATTTGCCGGAAATTCAGGCAATGGCCGCCGGGCTTCTCAGGCGCATATACCGATACGGTTACAAATACCGTAAAGTGATGGTTTTGCTTTCCGGCATGAAGGAAGGAAAGAACCAACAGCCTGACCTCTTCGAAGATACTACAAGCCGTGAGAAGAGGGAACGCCTTATGCGCAGCTTTGACCTTATAAACGCCAAATATGGCCGGGGGTCTATTCGCATGGGAGCGGCGGGCTTGGCTTCCGGACAGAATGAGAGCGGGGTTGTTCCGTGGAAAATGAGGCGCGAATTTTTATCCCCATCGTATACAACAAAACTGTCGGACGTTCCAAAGGTGTATTGATGGGATTGTTGTATATCGGTACGAGCGGCTATGATTATCCAGAATGGCGGGGAGCGTTTT
>JAIRLQ010000222.1 GCA_031259345.1 Treponema sp. | reverse complement strand
GCGCGGGCGTGCCGTCCGGCATATTCCAACGTTTTTCCCTGGGGCCGGTTAAACCGAACATATTGGCGCGGTTCCACAGCGGCGCTACGTCGGCGCCGATTTTCTCTAAAAGGTCCGGTTCCACCGTTCCCAGAAGCTGCATGGGTTCGCATATTTCAACGGGGTGTTCTTCCAGGCCGTAGGCCCTGCGGAGGGCGTAAAGGGCGCCGGCGTTTATGCCGGTCTGCCCGCATCCGCCTATATCCAGGGGTACGTAGTCGCTCTGCCGGTGGTTGATGGATTCGATGACCCTTTGCCGTGATGTCATACACTGTCTCCATGTTTGATCTTAAGCTCATAGTTGCCAAAAGCGGTGAGATCCAAAGGTAAATTCAGGCTTTCGGTAACGTAAAACGAAGGCGGCTTTTTCCCGCAATCCACGATTGCCTCCCCATGGGGAATCCCGGCCCGCATGACAAAGAAACTGACTTCCGGGTCGTTGTACTTTACCCGCAGTGCGATAAAATCCGTTTCCGTCAAAGTTCCCGCCGCGATTTTCACGGCAAGCTCCGCCTCGCCCAGCAATGAAACGGCCAGGTACATCGGCTGTGTATCGCTGTCGCCGATTAACCAAAATTCTTCGTTGTCAGGATGGGCGCCAAATCCCGCGAATTCCTCCCGGTTTACCGTGACCGTTATAAGCCGGTGCGGGCCGTATCCTTCCTTGGGTTCGTACAGCAGTTTCCACAGTGTTTCACCCGGAGCAGCGTCAAGCTCATCGTGTTTTGGGCAGAGCCGCATGATGAGCCCCCTCTTTTCCAGTTCGTCCATTACCTGGGGCGTCATTTCGACCGGTTTGAGATTGATGGTAGTCATTATAAGTTCCCCTTTTTCCCCGATCTGTTTTGGGCTATTATAACCGATAACAGGATCAGGCCGGTTACAATTTTTTGCCAATAAGAATTAATATCTCCCTGCAAGTTAATAATGTTTTTTATAAAGCCGATAATCAAAACCCCACAAATAGTGGGTCCCACGCCTCCCACTCCACCCGAAAGTAAAGTTCCGCCAATGGCTACAGAGGCTATGGCATCCATCTCCCAGCCATCCCCGCTGACAGGCTGACCGGCTCCAAGACGGGCACACAGGATTACGCCGGCCAGGGCGGAAAAAAATCCTGTTATTACATAACTTAACATTTTATTGCGTTTGACCTGTAACCCCATCATTTTCGCGGCGTCCTCATTGCCGCCAATTGCGTAGACACTGCGGCCAAAACTTGTTTTACGGGTAACAAAGATCATCAGGACGGCGGATACCAAAAAAACAATAACCGGAATAGGAATGCCGATAAAGTAACCACGGCCCAGAGTAATAAAAGTTTCAGCCGACCGGTCTACGGCTATAGACCGCATATCGGTCAGGAGGTACGCTATGCCCCTGACCGCCATTTGTACCGCCAGTGTTGCTATAAACGGGACGATTTTAAAATTGTTCACAATAAAGCCATTTACGCCGCCTATAACTATTCCCGCAAGCAAAGACACCAACATAGCCGGAACTAATCCATAAACGGATAATTTTGCGGCGATTATTGCCGAAAGAGCCACTGTCGCGCCCACGGACAGATCAATCCCCGCAGTTAATATTACCAGTGTCATCCCGATGGAAACTAAGCCCACCATGCTTGTTTGGCGCAATACGTTGCTTAAATTACTGTATGTAAAAAATTCCCGATAAATGAGCGAAGCTACCAGCAACATAAGGCATAATGCCATAAACGCCCCGTTATCAGTGATGAGCCTTTTTATTGTAGAAAGTCTGTGTTTATTCATTGGGCTGTTATCCTCACAAAGCGTCTTTCCGCAAATAAAGGGCAAAAACAATAATTGCCGATTTGATTATCAGCGAAAAGGCGTAAGGTACGTTGTTCATATTGACCATGGTTGTTATAAGCTGCATGATAAGCGTACCGATTATTGTACCTATGATCTTCGCCCTGCCGCCCGACATTGACGTGCCGCCTACCGCCACCGCCGCGATACAGTCCAGCTCAATAGCTTTCCCGATATTATTTGGATCCGCAGACAGCATGCGCATGGTTTCAAAAGAGGCCGCCAAACCCGAAAGCAGGGCGCTTATGACGTATACGGAAATTATAACCAAAATGGTATTTATTCCTGCCAGGTAACTTGCCCGTATATTATCGCCCACCGCCTGTATATAACAGCCGAATGTGGTTCTTTTCAGGATAAAAAGGGCCAAAACCGCTACTACGGCAATAATAGCAACCTGAACCGGGATTATCCCCCCAATTCTGTACAGGCCTATGGCCGCATAGGTATCGCCATAGAAAGAAATAACAACACCATCGTTAAACAGTTGGGCAATCCCCCTGCCCGAAATCATCAATATAAGGGTTGCTACAATGGGTTGAAATTTGAATACCCCGACAAGCACGCCGTTAAACAGGCCGAACAACAGAGCGGCGCCAAGGGCCAGGGCCAGGGAAACGCCAAAAGGGGTATTATTGAAAATTAAAAATTTTGCCAGGACAATGGAAGACAGGGCCATGGTTGAACCTACGGAAATATCAATGCCCCCGGTGGAAATAACGAAGGTCATGCCGATGGCTATCATCATTACCGGGAATGACTGCAAAAGGATATTCCAAAGGGTGTTAATATGCACAAAATTCGGTGTTATGGTGGCATTTATCATAACCATGCCCAGAAGTACTATGCCCACACCGTATTTTGCCAAAACAGCGTTTGTTTTTTTGTTTACCATAATGTCCTTCTGAATTTTATTTATCCGGATCCCCCGCCACGCCAGTATCCGCAATTGATCGGATAATATTTTTCTCCGTAATATCGGAGCCGGTCAGGGTTTTTACATTGGCACCTTCGCGTATCACTTCTATCCGGTCGCAATTCCTGATCAATTCCTCGAATTCGGAGGATATAAACAATATGCTGATGTCGTCTTCCGCCATGCGCCGTATAAACACCTCAATTTCCCGCTTGGCTCCGATATCAATGCCCCGGGTCGGTTCATCCATAATAACAAGTCGTGGTTTAAGGCATAACCACCGGGCAAGAATCGCCTTTTGCTGGTTTCCTCCAGAAAGATTCATGATATTTTGTTCCCGGCTTGGTGTTTTTATCTTAAGGGTTTGTATATATTCATCAACCATGGTGTTTTGCCTAGATTTTGCGATGATGCCGAAACGGCTTGTTTTATTCAAATTGGCAATTGATATATTATCTTTAACCGATAAATGGGGGATAATCCCCTCGGTTTTTCTGTCTTCGGAACAAAACGCGAAACCCCATTTTATACTGTCTTTGGGAACACGGAATTTAACGGGTTTCCCGTCAATGGTTATGCTGCCCCTATCATACTTGTCAACACCGAATAATATCCGCGCAAATTCCGTCCTGCCCGAACCAAGCAGCCCGGCCAGGCCGACTACTTCGCCTTTTCCGATGGCAATATTTAATCCTCTAAGCTTAAAACCACAGGTGACTCCTTCGGCGCGGATAAATTCCCTGAATACTTTATTTGCAGATGTATGATCTTTGGTGTCAGCCAATATCGCGACCGCATCCCGGCCAACCATTTTTAAAATTAATTCCTCGCGGGTCAGGGCACTTGTCTCGTATTCTCCAATAAGCTGCCCGTCTCTTAATATGGTTATCTTATCTGATATTTCAAAAACTTCGTTAAGTCTGTGGGAAATGAAAAGGACGGAAATTCTTTCTTTCTTCAATTTGCGTATTACGTCGAATAACACATTAACTTCATCCTCGTCAAGTGAAGATGTAGGTTCATCCATTACAATCAGCTTTGCGTCAATCGAGATAGCCCTGGCGATGGCGGTCATTTGCTGAATAGCCGTCCCGTAACCGGCAAGGGGGCGGGTAACGTCAATATTGAGGCCCAGCCCTTTAAGTAAATCCCGGCTCTTGTCCCTTGTGGTTTTCCAGTCAATGACGCCATTAGCCTTGATTTCCCTGCCTATAAAAATATTTTCTGCCACACTAAGCTGGGGTATAAGGCTTATCTCCTGATAAATGGTACTAATTCCCGCGCGTTGAACCTCAAGGGCGCTATTCGGTTTAAATTCACGCCCGTCAAAAAAAATACTCCCACTGTCCTGTTTATAAATACCGGTTAAAATTTTTATCAGCGTGGATTTACCGGCGCCATTCTCGCCCATAAGCACATGAACTTCGCCTTTCTTGATACGAAAACTAACATCATCAAGGGCCGTCACACCCGGAAAGCGCTTGCTGATATTGTGCATCGAGATAATATAATCGTCGGTCATGGTTCAACCTTAAATTTACGAAAGAGGGAAACCCCGTTACCCTCTTTCGTAAGATTTTACTTAGAGATACCCAGGCTAGTAAGAATACACAAAGCCTTAGAACGCGTCCGGCATATAGGCATCGACGTTCGATTTATCGATGACCCTGCCGGGATTCTGGATATAGGTCGGTAGTTTTTCGCCCTTAACCAGTTTTTCGACGGCGTCAAAGGAGGTAGGCCCAAAGAAGGGACTACAGAGTACCGTCGCGTCCATTTCATTCTGCTGAATCAGAAGCGCCGCGTCCTTGAAGCCTCCGACGCCGACAACGGCAATATCGATCCCCGGCTTGTATCCGGCAGCCTTAAGCGCCTGAATAGCGCCGATTGCGCATTCATCGTCATGGCCGTACACCGCGTTGATGTTCGCACCCTGAGACTGGACAACGTTTGTCATTACGTTCTGGGCGATTGAGCGGGTAAATTCGCCATTCTGGGTGGATATGATCTTGAAATTGGGGTACTTTGCGAGCTCATCCTCAAAACCTTTCTGGCGGTCAATAGCGACGGATGATCCGGGTGTACCGGCAACCTGGACAACGTTAACCGGCTGGCTGGTTCCAAAGCGTTTGACCAGGACTTGGGCGCATTGCTGGCCTTCCCATACAAAATTTGCGCTTATAAGAGAAGCGTAATCGACGCCCGGTTCTCCTTTTGCGTCACGGTCAATTAAAATAACGGGAATATTCGCCTTTTTTGCCGCGGCAAGGGCGGGGGCAAGGCCTTCATATTCCCTTGGGGCAAGAAGTATCACATTCGGCTTTCTCGCGATGATGTCTTCCACATCCGAAACCTGTTTGGCGGTGTCCCCTTGAGCATCGGTGTAGATCAGCTCAATTCCGCGCTTCTGGGCTTCGGCGCGAATGGATGCCGTTTCCGCCACACGCCAGGCGTTGTTCATCTCCATCTGGGAAAATGCCACCACCACTTTGCCGGAATCTGCTCCGCCCTATTGTCCGCCCGCACTGACCATACTGACAAATAACAAGCCAGCCAACAAAACCAAAAAAATCTTTTTCATTTTTTCCTCCTAAGGAAGTAATCAGGGAATAACCCTGTTTAGTTTATTAATCTTATCATTACCTATTAAATATCCACCATGCACTATTTTCCATAAACCGATGGACTATCTTCCGTTTTTTGTTGCCTCCGGGCAAAAAGGGGTGTAAAATTGAGGGATGGACAGTATACAAAAGGCGGACGGCTTTCAGAACGAGTATCTCTTTGTACTCCCTGAAGAGACGCAGGACCGTCTTTCGAAAAACGACCTTTTTAAGTTTCTCCTGGTTACCGATATTGGCTACTTCCCGAGGGCCCGCTACCATTTCAGGCAAAGGTC
>JAIRLQ010000204.1 GCA_031259345.1 Treponema sp. | reverse complement strand
ACAACACCCTGCTTAACGCCGGAAGGATTGAAATGGGTATCCCCAAGGACAGCGATCTTCGGGGGCACCTCTTCGTCAGTTCCGGGCTGGGCGGTATGAGCGGAGCCCAGCCCAAGGCTGCGGAAATTGCGGGGGCGGTAGGAATAGTCGCCGAAGTGGACGAAAGCCGTATCAAAACCCGCCTTGACCAGGGCTGGGTTTCTTATTCCTCGTCTAAACTCCCGGATGTTTTCGCCAAAGCGGATGAATATTTGAAAAAGAAGGAGCCCTATTCCATAGCGTATCACGGGAATATTGTGGATCTGCTTCAATACGCGGTGGACCGTACTATTAAGATTGAATTGTTGAGCGATCAGACTTCCTGTCACGCCCCATACGAAGGCGGATACTGCCCCCAGGGAATGAGCTTTGAGGAAAGAACCGCCATCCTCGCCCGGGACGACAAGCGGGATCTGTTTGTTGAAAAGGTCAATGCCTCACTGCGGAAACATTACGAACTTATTAAAATCTGTGTCCAAAGGGGCGCGTACTTTTTCGATTACGGCAACTCCTTCCTTAAAGCCGTTTACGATGCGGGAGTAAAGGAGGCGTCAAAGAATGGCGTCGATGATAAGGACGGATTTATATTCCCCTCCTATGTGGAAGACATCATGGGCCCCCTGCTCTTCGACTACGGGTACGGCCCCTTCCGCTGGGTATGTCTGAGCGGCAAAAGCGAGGATCTGCGCAAAACCGATCGTGCCGCCATGGATTGCATCGATAAAAACAGAAGATACCAGGACTTGGACAACTATAACTGGATTAGGGATGCGGAAAAAAATAAACTGGTGGTGGGAACCCAAGCCCGTATCCTCTATCAAGACGCCGAAGGCAGAATAAAGATAGCCCTCAAATTCAATGAAATGGTGCGGAATGGCGAAACAGGCCCAATTATGCTTGGGCGGGATCATCACGATGTAAGCGGAACGGATTCCCCCTTCCGGGAAACCGCTAATATAAAGGATGGTTCTAATGTGATGGCGGACATGGCGATCCAGTGTTATGCGGGCAACTCCGCCCGGGGCATGAGCCTTGTGGCTCTGCATAACGGCGGCGGTGTCGGCATAGGCAAGTCTATCAACGGCGGCTTCGGCCTCGTGCTGGACGGCAGCGCCCGGGTCGATGAGGTCATAAAATCCAGTATACTCTGGGACGTAATGGGAGGCGTCGCAAGGCGGAGCTGGGCCCGGAACCCCAACTCTATTGAAACCGTGAAGGAATATAACAAAAAATATTCCGGTGAGAGCCAGGTTACCCTCCCTTACCTTGCTGATGAAGCGCTGATTGCGGAAAAAGTTCATGAACACTTTTCCTGATCACCAGCCCCTTCTGCTGTACCATGCGGCCCAGCTTGTAACGCCTATTGGAAGGGCTTTAAAACACGGCCGGGACATGGGCAGGCTAAAAATTATACCTGACGCTGCCGTATACATTGAAGGGGATATTATCAAGGATGTGGGCTCCACGGAGGAACTTCAAAAAAAATACAATTCCGGGAATATGGAACGCATTGACTTGACAGGAAAGGTGATCCTCCCCGGTTTTGTAGATTCCCACACTCATTTTGTCTTTGGCGGATACAGACCGGAAGAATTTATCATGCGCCTTTCCGGCGCTCAATACCTGGACATCATGAAGATGGGGGGCGGTATCCAGAGTACCGTGGACGCCACCCGAAAGACCTCGGCGGAAACGCTGTTCAACGACGGTCTTAAACGGCTTGACGATATGCTTTCCATGGGGGTTACCACCGTGGAAGGCAAGAGCGGGTACGGTCTTGACAGGGACTGTGAATTGAAGCAGCTTGAGATTCTAAAGCGCTTAAACAGCGAACATATTTTGGATATAGAGGCAACCTACATGGGCGCCCATGCAGTCCCCAGGGACTATCCCGGGGGGAGCGGCGCCTATATTGATTTTATGCTGAAGGATGTTCTGCCCCTGGTCCGGGAAAAAAACCTGGCCCGTTTTTCGGATATATTTTGTGAAGAAGGGGTTTTTACTATCCAAGAATCTGAACGGTATTTGCGCTCTTGTAAAGACATGGGTTTTGATACCAAGATCCATGCGGATGAAATTATCCCCCTGGGAGGCGGAGAGCTGGCGGCAAGAATCGGCTGTGTCAGCGCGGATCACCTGCTGGCCGTATCCGGCGAAGGTATCCGTATGCTGGCCGAAAGTGATACCGCGGCGACACTTTTGCCCTGTACCGCCTTTTGTCTGAATAAACCCTATGCGCCGGCACGGAAACTTATAGACGCAGGCTGTGCCGTTGCCCTGGCAAGCGACTATAACCCCGGCAGTTGTTTTACCAATTCCATACCCCTTATTTTTTCCCTGGCGGTCATTCACATGGGTATGACCATAGAAGAAGCCCTGTGTTCCCTGACCCTTAACGGCGCGGGGGCCTTAAAGAAAGCCGATACCATTGGCAGCATAGAGCAGGGCAAAAAGGCGGATATAGCGGTGTTGGCGTATCCCGACTACCGTTTTCTGGTTTATCATTCGGCAAAAAACATAGTTGCCATGGTCATTAAAAACGGGAAGGTGGTGTCAAACCGGCTTTTTTCCGCCTAGAAGCCTGTCGCACTTTAGCGCAAAATTGAATAAAAATGCACTATTGTGCATTTTTATACCATGCAAACTGCCAAGGAGCCCATTACTCGGGATTTTTTTGTATGAATATACAAAAAAATCCACAAGTGCAACAGGCTCCTAGTATCCCGACATCATTCAAACTTCGGGTAAAG
>JAIRLQ010000162.1 GCA_031259345.1 Treponema sp. | reverse complement strand
GCAGATAGACATCTTCGTGTGTTTTTGAAAGCCAGCCGCCCAAGCAGCCTCCGATGGCGCCGGCGCCAATGATAACGGTTTTCATACATCCGCCTCCTTATTTTAGTTCAAAGCTTTCGTCGTAATAATCAAAGCAGGCCGTCATGTGCTGTGCATAGCGCAGTTGTAACGGCATCGGGTCCAGCCGCAGCTCCGAGAGAACCTCGCCGCAGGGGGTAGCCCCTACGGTCAAAAAAGGCTTCTTAGGCTTTTTAGCCGGGTTGAGAAGAACTCCCATGTTTTTTGCGATAAGGAATTCTCCTTTGAAGTTTGTCTCCGCCTTGAGGATTCGCCCGTTTAATTTCGGGAAGAGGTAGGTCGTTTCGTCCATCCGGGTCATCTTGCCGGCCTTCGGAACGCGCAGGCGAAAATATTCCGTTCCGTTCTCATAGGCCGCCACAACCGCTTCACCGCCTGAAACGTCAATATCAATTTCCTGCGTTACCTTGGGCAGCCCCCAGATATTGTTGCCGCGCAGGCAATTTTCTTTTGAGGTAACCGGCATGGAAAAAACATAATATCCGCTGTAGCTGTTGAACACAAGCGGCAGCAAAACGGGGCTCTTCGCCTTGTCGACATCAACGGCAATGGTAAAAGCGATCTCGTTGTAGGGAGGAATGCCAAGCACGTTCTTATACTCATAGCAGGACACGGCCATCACCGCCCGGTTCCGCCGCGCCCGAACCGGGCGGACCTTCTCATGAGGCATCAGATGCAGGGCCGCTTCATAGGAACAGAGAAAAATGGCTTGTATGCAGGTAACGTCCCCATACAGTGTCGGAAATTGATACTCTTTTTCAAGAGTGTCAGTCAATCGAACCTTCCGTTTTACCAGTTGAAACCGCTTGTAGAAATTGTCCTGGAATTTGTCCTCGTTCGCGAGCAATGATCCGTCAACCGTATCCAGAATTTTCATATTCGCCTCCTCCTTTTCCGAGGTTTTCAAAATAAGTAGTGTCTGTCCACAAAGTCGGTTACTTTGCGGACAGACTCTAAGTATACCGCAATCACAATTCTAATAGCTACTCCCCCGCAGAGCCTCACGTTTAAATTTTATGTGCGCCCGCCCTGCCCAAACCTTGAATAAATTCATGCGAATCAATAAAATATAGTAGAATTGTTCAGAAACTTCAGTTTCTGAACAACAACCGCTAATAAAGGGGCGCACGGAAGGCTTTTAAGGCTTTGGGGCACGGTAAAAAAAATGAAAAATATTCCTTTAAGCTTGTTTCAAAACCCGGTTGGTTTTGACAGGCTCATGCGGTTTCTTAGGATAAAGCCTTACGAAGCCGCGTTTTTTAAAGGCTGCCGTTTCAAAACTGAAGTTTTGAAACGGTCTCTTTTAACAATCTTTGTATTTGTGTTTTGCCTGTTCGTTTGCGGATGCGATGCTAAAAAATCCCCCGAAGCGGCTTTGGCCGCAGGACAGCCGGCCGGGGCCCCTTTGACCGGGGGGTCCGCCAAGTATTCTGACGACGGGAAGCGTATCATTACCATCGGTACCTGGTACGATAAATATTATGTGTCCCGGCATACGGATATTCATGATGATCCAAAATTGTCCCAGTTTGAATCTGCGCAGATGAAACTTGATAAAATGCGCGAAGTCGAAAAAAAATATAATATTATTCTTAATTATGTAAATCTGACTTTCGACGGGGTCCAGGAAAGCATAAGGGCTTCCATTCCTTCGGGCAGGCCGGACGTGGATATTTACGAAACGGACCTTCAGTTTGGAATTCCCGCGGCCCTGAACGGTTTTGGCGTTTCTCTGCGCGAAATGGGGCTTGCCGGCACCGATGTGTTCGGCCCCAACAAAGTAATGCACAGCCTTTCCCTGCCCGGGCAGGATGATATTTATCTTTTTGCGCCTTCCAATTCCGGCGGAACTCCGGCTTATGTACTGGCGTTTAATATGAATATGATTAAAGGCGAGGGTCTCCCCAACCCCCAGGATCTTTATGACCGCGGGGAATGGACATGGCAAAAATGGCGTGAATACCTTAAGGTTCTGACCAAAGATATTGACGGCGATGGGACGGCGGATATTTACGGGTATTCAGGCTGGTGGACATTGCTGTTGACCAATCTTCTTTTTTCCAATGGCGCGGGTATTGCGCCGGGGCCCCGGGAAGGCCTCTCTTCCAAAGCTACAGAGGAAGTTCTTGATTTTATAAAAACGCTTTATGTTGATGATAAAACCGCCAGGCCCTGGGATCAAAACTGGAATATAAATAACAGCCTGTACGCCGACGGCCTTGCGGCTTTCTGGATTGGCTCGGACTGGATCTTTAATGAATATGGCGGTTCAAATCTTCCTTTTGAAATTGGCGTTGTGCCCTGGCCCGCCGGACCTTCGGGGAGTTTTGAAAAAAACAAACACAGCCAGCCGCCGGGTAACTGGTATTTTATTCCAAAGGGAACGGAAAACCCCCGGCTTGTGTACGATGTAATGTTTGATTGGTTTAACTGGTATAACGGCGATACGGATATTGGCGTTGATACTTCATGGTCAAGGAGCATGTATATGAACGAAAGAAATTTTGAATATGCTTCCATAATGTCTTCAAGGCACGGGCTTGATATGTGGGACTTTTTGTCAACAAAGTTTAACCTGATTCCTCTTATGAACGGTGAATTTAATACAGCGCAGATTGTAAATACTTACAGTCAGGCATTCCAGGATGCACTGGACAATATTTATAAATGACCGGGCTCCATATAAAAAGACTTTTCCTTGCGCTGTTTTTTCCTCTGACCATTATTGGCTGCCATTTTTCCGACGGAGTTTACAGACCCGCGGGGGAGGAAGAGTATACATATTACGCGACAGTACCCGGCGTAACGCCCGAAGAGATTGAAATGATAGAATTTCTTAAGCGGCAGGTTCCCATATTAACATACGGCATGACTATGGGCACTGAATGTTTTAGGGGCGATATACGGGGCGAAAATAACACAACCCGGGGGTTTTCCGCCCTGGTGTGTCAATGGCTGTCTGAATTTTTTGGCATACGTTTCAGGCCGGTAATTTACGATTGGGATACCCTTTTAAAAGGCCTTGAAACCGCTGATATTAATTTTTCGGGGGAGATTTCTTCTTCTTACCGGGATTCGGATATATATTATATGACCGATGCGATTTCGGAGCGCCGTATTAAATATATAAGCCTTGAAGGGTCCGCAAAGCTTGACATTATCGCCAATACCCGCACCCTGCGCTATGGCTTTCTTGAAGGAATAACTACGGAAGCTCTCGTTAGCCCTGTAATAAGAATAAATTATGAACCTGTTGGGGTTGTCAATTATAATGATGCATATCAAAAACTGGTGGTAAAAGAAATTGACGCCTTTTTTATGGACGAAACCGCGGAAGGTATTTTTGCGCTTTACGACAATCTGATTATCGAAGATTTTTCCCCCCTTACCTATAACCCGGTTTCCATGGCTACGTGCGACAAACGTATGCAGCCAATTATTTCTGTGGTCCAAAAATATATGTTGGCCGCGGGTACTTACCGTTTTGCCCACCTTTCTGAATTGGGAAACAGGGAGTATAAACGTTATAATTTAATTAACCGCTTAAACGCCGAAGAGCGCCTGTGGCTGGATTATCATATAGCGAATAATATTTCAATTCCCGTCTGTATAAAATCTGACAATTACCCCATAACCTTTTACAATGCAAAAGAGAAGGAATGGCAGGGAATAGCTGTAGATCTTCTGGAGGAAATTAAATCCATTACCGGCCTTGATTTTTATTTTGTCAATACGCCGGAAGAAGGAATAGGGGGAATTTACCACCTGATAACTCAGGGCAAGGCCCTTATGGCGCTGGATGTTATACGCGCTTCTCCGCAGGGAAACAATTTTCTTTTTGCCGAAAATCCATACCTTGTTGATTATTATGCGTTTATTTCATCCACGGAAAGTCCCGGTTTTACATTAAGTGATATAGCTTACCGCAAGGTAGGGCTTATAAAAGATACAGCCTATACGGGTATTTTTAGGGAGCTTTTTCCTTATCATGTAAATACGTTTGAATTTGAAAACCGCGGCGACGCAATAGCCGCGCTGGCAAAGGGAGAGATTGAACTCCTTATGGGAACCAGAAATCTGCTGCTTGATATAAGCAATTATATGGAACTTACGGGTTTTAAATCAAACACGGTGCTTCAGCGTCCCTATGAAGAGTTTTTGGCCTTTAATAACAATGAAAGGATATTGTCTTCCATTGTGAGCAAAACTCAAAGTTTAGTTGATACCAAATTACTTGTTGATAACTGGACAAGCCGGGTTTTTGATTATTCTTTTGCCCTGATAAAGGCCCAGCGCCCGTGGTTTATCGGCGCTTCCATGTTAATGGCTGCGGTTTTGATTCTGGTTACCGTACTTTTTATACGCAACAGGCAAATGTCCATTAAATTGGAAAAGACAGTGGACAAAAGGACAGAAGAACTTAGGGAAAGGACAAAAGAGCTGGAGATACAAACAGCGGCCGCAAGGGTCGCTTCCCAGGCAAAAGGCGAGTTCCTTGCCCGTATGAGCCACGAGATCCGTACTCCTTTAAATGCGATTATAGGAATGACAGAGGTTGCGCGCCGGGCTGGAGATATAGAAAAAAAGGATCATTCCCTGAATGAGATTGCATCTGCTTCGGGACATCTTTTGGGTATTTTGAATGACGTACTTGATATGTCAAAAATTGAAAGCGGTAAATTTTCCATTGCAGACAGTGTTTTTAATCTTGAAGAAGCAATGGAAGAAGTTGCCCTTATACTTGATCAGCGCTGTAATGATAATAAAATAATATTTAAAAGGGATTTTGACGGCATTGCCGACCTTGCGGTTTTTGGAGATAAACTCCGTCTTAAACAGGTGTTGATTAACCTTTTGGGCAATGCGGTTAAATTTACTCCCAAAAATGGTACCGTTTGTTTTAAAGTACAAGGTAAAAAAAAGGAAGCTTCTTTAGTCAGTGTTGATTTTGCGGTTATTGATACAGGTATAGGAATGACAGATGAACAAATGGAGAAGCTTTTTACCGCTTTTGAACAGACGGACAATAGCATTTCCGTTCGTTTTGGCGGTACCGGCCTTGGGCTTGCCATTAGCCAGAACCTGGTAAAGCTTATGGGCGGCCTGATTGTCGTAGAAAGCAAAAGAGACGAGGGCTCAAAGTTTTCATTTACCCTGGGAATGAAAACTGCCGCCATAGGCGTGGAAAAAGAGCGCAAAGCTGTTGAAGGAAAAAGAAGTTTCTTGCATAAGCGTATTCTATTGGTAGAGGATATTGATATTAACCGCGAAATTATCAGGGAACTTTTGTCTGATACAGGCGTAGAAATTACAGAGGCAGATGACGGCTTAAAAGCTTTAAACCTTTTTGAGTCTTCTCCGGTAAATTATTATAATCTGATTTTTATGGATATTCAAATGCCAAACATGGACGGCTATGAAGCTTCAAAGCGAATTCGCTCTCTTGACAGGCAAGACGCAAAAAACGTAATAATTATTGCCATGACGGCCAACGCTTATAAAGAGGACATTGAAAACGCATTGGCGGCGGGCATGAACGGACACCTTGCAAAGCCCATAGATATTGGCGAAGTTATGAAAGCCCTGGACAAATATCTTATTCCAAATTAAGCAAAGGCCAAAAAGCAGGCGTTTCCTGCCCAAGGCACCAAAATCCAACAGATCTAACGCCAATGTTCTTATACATTTGAAGGCGCGCGGAAAGGGAATATTCATCTTCAAAATAAACGGTAACAAAAATATTTTTTTCGTAGCTAAAGGTTGGAATGTTGTTTTTCCGGTCTACAACAGTAACATTTTCTTCGCCGATAATTCGTTCAATCCCCGAATAAAAAAAAGCGCGGTTTGCGTTATAGCTGCCCCAGGAACGCCCGTAAAAGGGAAGGCCCATAACAAGCTTTTCCTGCCCTATGGTTTTAAGGGAATAAGAAGCTACCTGTTCACACCAATCCATTGAAGCAATGGGCCCCGGCTCGCCCCCCGACCAATGTTCGTCATAGGCCATAACCAGGATGCGATCTACCAAAGGAAGGATTTTTTTATAGTCATAGACATCGTTCGTTAAGGGACGGGTTCGGGCGGGGAGGGCTATGGTAAAGATTTTATTCCCCAGGCCCGCACGCAGTTCCTGCAGGAACGAAAGAAAAATATCCCCGTCTTTGTCAGGAACATTTTCAAAATCAATTTGCAGGCCGTCAAAGTCCTGCGCCGCCTGAAGAAGATCGCTTACCAACTGCTTCCGTTCCCGGCTGCCTTCTGCAATGGCAAAGTGAGTTAGGGCCCTGCCGCTTGAGGTAACAACAAGGTGCAGGCGGCCTTTAAAAAATGAAAGGTTTTTGGGGTTTGGCACATCAGTTAAGTGACCATAACTATCCAGATCCGCGCCAAAATAGCCAACATCTGTAAGGGGATATTCGGGTTTTAAAGATTGCTCCCTGCCGGCAATAAGATAGGCCCATATTTCACCAAAGGAAGAAACCGGCAAAGCGGACGGTGGAACTTGCCGGTAAAGGGAAGCCGGTTGGTCTCCGTCCACAAATTCTCCGGTGTTGCCGCCCTCCGGTTTGTCTGCGGAATAACGCATGTTTTCTGCAGGGTTTGACTTACAGGCG
>JAIRLQ010000118.1 GCA_031259345.1 Treponema sp. | reverse complement strand
CAGAACTCGTTCTGTCCGGAATAGAACTCGTTCCCCTCAGAATAGAACGCGTTCTGTCTGGAACAGAACTCGTTCTGTCCGGAATAGAACTCGTTCCCCTCAGAACAGAACTCGTTCTGTCCGGAATAGAACTCGTTCCCCTCAGAATAGAACCATCGGAGTTCAGAGCTCCGAATTCCGAGCTCAGAGCTCCGAATTCCGGGCTCAGAGCTCCGGCAATCTAGCTCGGAACCGGATTAATCTCGCCCGGAACCGGATTAACCGGGCTTTCGGCGGGAAGCGGCTGGGGACTTCTTTTACAGTCCCAACAAACTCCTGGCCGGGAAGCAAGGGCCCGCGCAGAAACAACATGACATCAGGGGTAAACTCCCTCTATTTTAGGGTCCGGCAACTTCCAAATCAACACAATCTCGCAGGGAATGGGTTCTCCGGTCTTAGGTATAAGGTTTGCCCTGACTTCCAGGTGGGGGCCGTTGTCATTCCAGTTTTTGTACTCTATCCCGATAATTTCATTGTATTCCAGCCGGGGCAGGGCCTGGGGCTTCCAGGGTAAATCTTCGCTATAGCTTCCTATGCGGAAAAGCATGGCAAGGTAGGTTTCTTCGTCATAGCGCCCGCGGTTATCCGCTTCGTACTGCGGCGATCCCTGGGCGGCAAGGAAAGCGCCGTCCCGGCTACGAAAAGCCTCCGCTACCTTTTTTAGATATACCCGGGCTTCTTCGGGTATGCCTTTGAATTGCGGAGTTTCCAGGCCGTCGGCAGCCGGGCCGCTTCGGACAGCCGGAGCGGAGGCGGCGCCAGAGGGGGCTTTTTCGGCAGGGCTGTTTATTACAGGCTCCGCGCCTATGCAGGACCAAAAAAAAGCCGCCCCGGTAATAATCGCAAATAGCTTTTTCACCGGTACACCATATACTTATTTTGGCGGTTCCGCAAGAATTTCCCAGGTTGAGCTTGTACGCTTTCCCCTAAAATCTTCGTCGACCAGGGCGGGGCTTAAATCCCGGATTGGCCGGCGCGGAAAGTCGCTCTGGTCCGGATGAAAGCCCCTGGCATTGGTCGAGAAAAAAAGTTTACCCCCGGGCAAAAGAAGGCGGAGGCAAAGCCTTATAAGCTCCCCGTAATCCCTGCGTATGTCCAGGGTTTCTTTCATTTTTTTTGAGTTGGAAAAACTTGGCGGATCAAGAATGATGATATCCCATTTTTGACGTTTGGCAGCGGCTTCTTTTAGAAAGACAAGGACATCCGCGCGGATAAAACGCCAAGGGGCATTGTTTTCGCCGGGGCTTAATTTGTTCAGGGCAAAATTGACTTTGCCCCATTCCAGGTAAGTGTTTGAAAGGTCTACCGAATCCACTTCCAGCGCGCCTCCTTTGGCGGCGCATAGTGAAAGGGTCGAAGTATAGGCAAAAAGATTTAAGACTTTTTTGCCTGCCCCTTCCTGTTGTATAAGAGCCCGCCTTTTTCTGGCATCCGGAAAAAGGCCGGTGTCCAAATAATCCGAAAGGTTTACCCGAAAAAGAAGATCCCTTTCGTGAACGTCCCGGTAAAAATGCTCATTCCCCAGGCGGCTGTATTGGACGCCGCCCTCCCGGCGCCATTTGAGCTTCCGGCGCCGCTTTAGGAAAATATGCTCTTTGGGGATTTCAAGGGCTTTTGAAACGGCGCCGGCCATTGCCAAAAGCCAAAGGGCTTCCTCGTTTTCATCTTTTTCGTAAGGCCGATTGTAAAGGGCGCCGGAGACCGCGTTACCGTAAAGGTCGAGGACCAAAGGGATCTCGGGGATGTCCTTATCATAGAGGCGGTACGCATCGGTTCCTGCGCGGCGGGCCCATTTTTTTAGGTGTTTATGGCGCTTGCGGAGGCGGTTAAAAAGGAGTTCCGCCTGGGCGCCGGTTTTTATTTGAGGCTGTTCCATCGAATCTCCGGTTCGCCTTCAGGCCGCGGGCCTGTGGGACATATTTTTTTGACTGGGCATTTTTCGCAGTCAGGCTTTCTTGCATGGCAGATATCCCTGCCAAAAAGGTTTAACACATGGCTTGTTTCGTTCCATTTTTCTTTTGCACAGATGGCGGCAATGTGTTCTTCGATGATTTTGGGCCTTTGTGACGCGGTTAAGCCCAGACGGCGGCATACCCGGGAAAAGTGGGTGTCCACGACAATAGCCGCTTCGTCAAAACAATATGCCCGTACTACCGAGGCGGTTTTTCTTCCGACCCCGGGCAGGGCGGTAAGATCTTCCATGCTTTGGGGAACTTCGCCCCTGTATTTTTCCACAAGCGTAACTGAGAGGGCCTTGATGTTATGGGCTTTAGTGCGGAAAAAGCCTGTAGAGCGGACAATTTTTTCCAGTTCCCCAATGGGCGCTTTTGCGAGATCCCCGGGGCCGGGGTATGCCGCAAAAAGCAGAGGAGTTACTTTGTTTACCGCCGCATCTGTGCATTGCGCCGAAAGAACAGTAGCCACAAGCAATTGGAAGGGGGTTCCAAAATTAAGAAGGGGCCTCCGATCCTTTCGCCCCGCGGGGCTTCCCGGGTATAGGGGGCTTAATACGGCGAGCACTTTTTCAAGCAGTTTTGCTTTTTCTTCCTTTAGCATATACTGGAAAAATATACCACAATATGGCATAGTATAGCCATAAATCCTGACATCCCGGAGGAATCTCGGTGTATAAGAGCGTTGATCCAAAAGTAAACTTTCCTAAACTGGAGGAAGATATCCTTGCTTTTTGGGAAAAAAATCATATTTTTGAAAAATCCGTTGCCCATCGCGAAGAATCTGAGGCGTCCGGCGGGGCGTCCAAAGCCGCCGAAGAATTTGTTTTTTATGACGGCCCTCCGTTTGCCACCGGGCTTCCCCATTTTGGACACTTTGTGCCTTCTACGATAAAAGACATTATTCCCCGTTATCAAACCATGAAAGGGAAAAAGGTGGAGCGCCGTTTTGGCTGGGATTGCCACGGCCTTCCGGTAGAAAACTTAATCGAAAAAGAACTGGGCCTTGCCTCAAAAACAGATATTGAAAAATTCGGCATTGAAAAATTCAACGATGCCTGCCGGGCTTCGGTACTGCGCTATGTAAAAGAATGGAGGCAATATATTTCGCGCCTGGGGCGCTGGGTGGATTTTGACAACGACTACAAAACCATGGACCCCGACTATATGGAAACCATTTGGTGGGTCATGGCTTCCCTTTGGGAAAAGGGACTCCTTTACGAAGGCCACTATGTGCTGCCTTATTGCCCCCGCTGCGCTACGGTGCTTTCCAATCATGAACTTAACCTGGGCGGCTACAAAGATGTGCATGATCCGGCTATTACCATACGCTTTAAGGTAAAAAAACCTAAAACTGAAGCGGGGTGGCCCGAAAACGGTAATGTGTACTTTCTTGCGTGGACAACGACGCCCTGGACATTGCCGTCGAATTTGGCTCTTGTTTTGGGGCCGGACATTGAATATGTTCTGGTCCAGGATGGAAGTGATTATTACATTCTGGCCGAGTCCCGGCTTCCGGCTTATTACAAAAATGTTAACGATTATAAAACTGTCTGGAAAAGAAGGGGGAAGGATCTTCTTGGTATTGAGTACGAACCCCTTTTCCCGTATTTTGCCTCTGCTGCCGAACAAAACGCTTTCCGCACCTACCCCGGGGACTATGTTTCGACCGAAGACGGTACGGGCATCGTACACACCGCTCCCGGCTTTGGCGAAGATGACGCCAGGGTGCTAAAAAATACAGGCGTTCCGGTAATCTGTCCGGTTGACTCGGAATGTAAATTTACCGCCGAAGTTAAGGATTACCAGGGCATGTTTGTCAAAGATGCGGACAAAGCCATCATGGAACGCCTTAAGGCCGAGGGGAAACTTGTCAAACGGGATCAGATCCTCCACGCCTATCCCCATTGCTGGCGCTGCGGGCATCCGCTTGTTTACCGGGCTGTAGGTTCATGGTTTGTCAATGTCGAAAAGATCAAAAAGGATATGATTGACGCCAATAACACAATCTACTGGGTGCCGGAACATATCAAGGCAGGCCGTTTTGGCAAATGGCTTGCCGGGGCCCGGGACTGGGCAATTTCCCGAAACCGTTTCTGGGGGAACCCCCTGCCTATCTGGAAGTGTCCTGACTGCGGCAAAACAATCTGCGTAGGGAGCCGCGCCCAATTAAAGGAATTGTCGGGCGAAGCGCCGGAAGATCTGCACAAACAATTTGTAGATAAAATTGCCATCCCCTGTGCCTGCGGCGGCGTTATGTCGCGGATCCCCGAAGTGCTGGACTGCTGGTTTGAATCCGGGGCCATGCCCTACGGACAAAATCACTATCCCTTTGAAAACAAAGAGTTTTTTGACACCCACTTTCCGGCAGACTTTATAAACGAAGGCCTGGATCAAACCAGGGGCTGGTTTTATACCCTTACCATTCTGGCGGCGGCGCTTTTTAAAAAGCCCGCGTTTAAAAACTGCGTGGTCTCGGGCCTTGTGCTGGCCCAGGACGGCAAGAAGATGTCGAAGAGCCTAAAAAATTATACCGACCCTATGCAAGTGGTAAACTGTTTTGGCGCCGACGCATTACGGCTTTTTCTTGTCCATTCGGCGGTTGTAAAAGCAGACGATCTTCGTTACTCCGACGAAGGGGTTAAAGAAGTAATGAAAAGTATACTTATCCCCCTGTGGAATGCGTACAGTTTTTTTGTAACCTACGCAAACATTGACAATGTAAGCCCCGCAGGGGCTCCGGAAAATCCGTCGAACCCCCTGGATAAATGGATTTTATCGGAAGCGGAAAACCTGATCGAAAAAACATCGTCCGCGCTTGATGCGTATGACCTTTCCCGGGCAATAGATCCCATACAGGAATTTATTGATCTTCTTAACAATTGGTACATACGCCGCTCACGGCGCCGTTTCTGGAAGAGCGAAAACGATAAGGACAAGCTTGAAGCTTACGGCGTCCTTTACGATGTGCTTAAAACATTGATCGGCGCAGCTTGTCCCTTCATGCCTTTTACCACCGAGGCGATTTGGCAAAACCTCCGGGGAAAGAAGGAAAAAGAGTCCATCCATCTTACCGGCTATCCCGTCCCCAGGGAAGCAAGGCGGGACAAGGAGCTTGAGTTTAAAATGGCTTCGGTACGCCGGGCCGTATCCATGGGCCGTGCCCTTCGTTCCCAGTACAATATCAAAGTAAGGCAGCCATTAAAAACACTGGAGCTTGTAACCCGCAATGCGGATGAAAAACGGGTTCTTATGGAAATGAAAGAAAGTATCCGGGAAGAGCTTAATGTAAAAAATGTAATTTTTCGGGACAACGAAGAGGATCTGGTAGAATATGAGGCAAAAGCCAATTTCCGTATTCTGGGAAAAGAGCTGGGAAAGGATATGAAGCCTGCGGCAGACAGGATTGCTTCTTTTAGCCAAAATGAAATTCAGGGGCTTTTGGACGGCGCGGTTCTTTCCATTGATGTCGCGGGGCGTTCTATTGAGATAACCCAGGAGAAGCTGGATTTAAGGCGTATTGAAAAGGCAAATCTTAAAGTGCTGAACGAAGGCAGTCTTACCGTCGGCCTTGATACAGAGATAAGCCAGGAGCTTTCCAATGAGGGGGATGTCAGGGATCTTTTGAGGGGGGTTCAAAACCTTAGGAAAGAATCGGGTCTGAATGTAACCGATCGGATTACTATGAAGCTTTATGGTTCCCCAAGGCTTAAAGCTGCCTGGGAAGCTTTCGCGTATTTTGGCGCTTCCGAAATTCTTGCCTCTAAAGTTGAATGGCGCGAAGAAAGCGGCATGACCGAAATCGAAGCCGGTGATGAAAAGTGGCTCGTTAAAATCTTTAAAACTGAACAGGAGGCAGGGAGGAATTAAGGCTTTGCGGTTTTCAATAGGTTTTATTTGTATAAAATCCACACCGTACAGAACAACATACCCCGTCCGCTTCGCGGGGGGCTTGTTGATTAGCGTCTTTATTTTACTGTCCTGCGCTACTTCGCCAAAACTCGAAAATTTTGGCGGTGAGGACAGGGCGGATTTTTCGGTCTTGCCTTCGGGCGCAAAGGTTTACCTGTGGGCGGATGTTGAAAAAGGGCGGCCTCTTTTGGATGCTGTCTCGTTTGCCGGTTTTGACGGCAAAAATTCAGGCGATGCACTGGACCGGACCGGAATAGCTGTTGCGGCCCTATACCCGGAAAGCGCCGCCCGCCGGTTTTTTCTGGCAGGCTGGGGTAAATATCCGAATGTCCGGGCAGGGATGTCAATGGCGTTTAGCCGGGATTGGAAAAAGAAAAAGTCGGCGTCCGGCGGCCGCTACTGGTTTTCCAAAAGCCTGAATCTGGGAGTAGCCCTGGGGCCGTATCTTGTGTTTGTCTCTGACGGTGATCCCCTGGAGAGGCCCGCTGTAGCTCCGGATGGCGCTGCCGTTTTGAATAGTGTAAAAAGCCCCCCGGGCTTTGAGGAATTTCGCAAGCCCTGTGTGTTTGCGGGCTTTTTGCCGGAAAGCTATGATGTGGTAAATCGCTTTGCAAGCGCTATGGACCTTCCTATGCAGATACCTGCCAAAGAATTCTTCTTTGGCGCGTCCCGCATCCCCGGCGATGAGGTAAAGTGGGAACCTTTGTTTTGTATGCAGTTTGCGTCGGAAAATGAAGCCAAAGGTCTTTTTAACCTTTTGATTTTGGCAAGGATGTTCATGAATGCCCAAAGCGCGGCCGCAGTTGCGACTGCAACCGCGGCAGGATCGGGGCTTGCATCCGTATCGGCAGTTACGGCCGCATTTCTTTTACCTTTGATATTTGAAAATGAACCGGAACTGTCAGGGCGGAATATTACTCTTCGTATGACGCCAATGACAACAGAAGAACTGTCTTTACTTTTTCACATTTTTTCGGTATATTAAGAGAAATCCAACAGTGATCCCGGCTCTTATGCGGGGAGCAAGTATTTGAGGCTGTTTCAAAACCTCAAGTTTTGAAACAGCCTCATTTATCAATTTTAATTAAGGAAGTAAAAATGCCGACCTACGAATATGAATGTAAAAGCTGCGGGCATACTTTTGAAATATTTCAGAGTATGAAGGAAGATCCGCTTAAGAATTGTCCCACGTGCGGTAAAGAAATTCGCCGCCTTATTAACGGGGGTTCGGGCGTAATATTTAAGGGCCCGGGCTTTTATGTTACAGATAAAAAGGGCGGCAGCAAACCGGCCCCAGCTCCGTCAGCGGGAGCTGCTTCGGCAAAACCAGACGCCGCAGCGAAAGGCGATGCCTCCGCCTGTGGGGGCTGCCCTGCCGCCGCTTCGGGGAACTGTCCGTCAGCTTCCGGAGAAGTTTCAAAGGCTGTTTAAGGAGTCAAAAATATCTACCCCCGCAAGAGGAGTAAAACCAAAGATCCCCGCTTTTTCTGTGAAAGCTGCGGCGCTGAAGTTCCGCTGAACGCAAAAAACTGCCCCAAATGCGGAAAAGCTTTTGCGTCTGTCCGTTGCCCTGCCTGCGGCTTTACCGGGGAAGAAGGCCTTTTTTCAGGCGGCTGCCCTGTCTGCGGTCATTCATCCCCCAGAGGCGCAAAAATAATCCCGTGGCCCGAAGAAGACAAAAAAAACAAATTGCTTGTCGGGGATCTTCCCCTTTGGGTATATATAACCGCCGTTGCGGCCCTGGCGGCAGTAGCAGGGGCCCTGTTGTTTCATTTAATTTAAGCGCGTCTTTAGCTTCTATTCTGCGGTCTCCGCGCCGCGCCAATATTCCCGGTATATACATATCGCAATTTTTGCCCTGCCCGTTTTGCGGCTTCGAGCAGAAAGTCCGCCCTTGTTGGCGGGGCGTTCCATTTCCAGTCCGGGTGATAGGCTGATAAATGACAGGGGATCCCGGGTGAAATCCCGGCGATAAAACCGGCAGAGGCATCAAGTTCGTCCGGACTGTCATTCAAGCCCGGAACCACCAGGGTGGTGAGCTCAAGGTGAACGCCCCTTCCGTGCGCCGCGACAATAAAGGATTTAACGGCTTCCAAATCGCCGCCCAATATTTTGGAATATGTTTCGCCGGAAAAGCATTTAAGATCGATATTGGCGGCATCGGTATATTCCAGAATCACGGCGGCAGCGCCTTTTGTAACACAGCCATTGCTTACCAGCACATTGGCAACGCCCTGTTTTCGCCCCTCTTTCATGCAGTCAAGAAGATACTCAATATGTACCAAAGGTTCGGAATAGGTATAGGCGATTTGACTGACAGCTTCGTTTTTTGCCGCCGCAATAAGTTCCCGAGGGCTTATATAACGGCCAGGAATATCGGTGTTTTGGGAAATATGCCAATTCTGGCAAAACGGGCAGCGAAGATTACAGCCCGCAAATCCTGCGGAAAGGATCTGTGTGCCGGGCCTGAAATGGTAGAGGGGCTTTTTTTCTATAGGGTCAAGGGCCAGGGCGCTTATAAAACCGTAATAAGGCAGGCTGCCAAAGCCGCCGGAATTAAAGCGTACCCGGCACAATCCCCCTGTGCCGTCTTTTAAAAAGCATTGGTGGGGACAAAGACCGCAGCGTATCGAAGCGGCGTTTTCTTTGGTAAAGAAAAGGGCCGCCCTGGCCGGAGCGCTAATTTACCGGCCCTCCGGGGGGTAATTTGGAAAGCGGCTGTTTGGCAAAAAACGCCTCACGGAATTCTTTGTTTTTTTGCAGTATTTTGATGGGCTCGTCTACCTCAAAAGGCTCCATTAGTACTCCATGGGCGCCCCGGCGTACCCAAAGCTTAACCAACGGCACCCCTTCTCCCGCTTCGGTAACAGCGGAATGGACATCTTCTACAAACAGTATATCCTCCAGCTTAAATTCCATAATCGCGGGATTAGCCCCAAGAGGGTCGTAGACCAGTATAATTTTATTTTTTTCCGAAGGGTGCTGCCGGGGGTATCCGGCAAAAGGCACTCCGTTTTTTGGAGGGCTTTCGTTATATTTCGCTATTTCGTTAAGGGGTACAGATTCCAGGTAGCTGTAACGATTTTCGCTTTGTGTTTTATCCATAATCCACCTCCGTTTCCGCGGCCCTTATTCTAATTAGTGTCTGGCCCAGACACTAATTATACTATTTTGATATAATAAATTCAAAGCTTTTTGGAGGGATTATTTGGCGGGATTGTATGTTTTTAAAGGGAATGCCCTGCTTGGGCGTCTTAATGCCCAGGAGTTTCAGGCTGGGGAAGATTTAAAGCCCGAAGAAACAAAAGATCTTTTTAAGGAAGTTCCAAAGGCCGAGTTTTTTTCTATCCCTGCCCTGGACGCCCCGGGTTTAACGGATGTAGTGATGCTTCCCGAAGAAGGGGAAATTCCTTTGGGCTGGAAGGCTGTGCCTGTAAGGCAGGTTCTTGATCAGATTTCGGGCGGTTTTATGGTGGATGGTTTTGGCGCGGCGGGGCGTATTTTAAGGGCATACCATATTGCCCAATGGAGAAGGGATTCCCGTTTTTGCGGAAGCTGCGGGGCTCCCAACGAAGATGCCCTGGGGGGCTTCCTTGCCCGGCAATGCAAAAACTGCGGCCGGCTGGAATTTCCCCGTATTTCTCCGGCGGTTATTACAATTATCATAAACGATAAAGGTGAAGCTTTGCTGGCCCATAACAAAAAATTCATAAACGGCGTCTATAGCTTAATCGCCGGGTTTAACGAGGCAGGTGAAAGTCTTGAAGGGACAGTAGCCCGGGAAACCAGGGAAGAAGTTGGAATTGAGGTAAAAGATATACGTTATGTGCGATCCCAGCCCTGGCCCTTCCCCAATTCCCTTATGCTGGGTTTTGCGGCCCGTTACGCTTCGGGAGAAATAAAACCCGACGGCATCGAAATAGAAGATGCCCGCTGGTTTAAAAAAGATGATTTGCCCCCGCTTCCCGGGACAGGGTCCGTATCCCGCTATTTAATCGGGCTATGGCTGGATGGGGGTTTGCTGCCCTAACTCAGGCGAATACAAATCCCCGCCCTTGTCGTCAATAATTATGAAGGCCGGAAGATCTTTAACGGTGATTAGCCTGACTGCTTCCATGCCCAATTCGGGATAATCTATTATTTGTGAATCAATTACATTTTCTTCGGCCAGCAGCGCCGCCGCGCCGCCTACGGTTCCCAGGTAAAAGCCCCGGTATTTTTTGCATGTTTCCCTAAAGGCGGCGGAGCGGTTTCCTTTTGCCACTGTAACAAGGGACGCGCCCCGGCACATAAGGGCTTCGGCATAACTATCCATGCGGTTTGCGGTGGTAGGGCCCAGGCTTCCCGAAGCTTTTCCCGGCGGGGTTCCGGCGGGAGCGGCGTAATAGATGGGGTATTTGAACAGATAATCGGGCAGGGGCTTTTTTTCTTCAATAAGCGCCTGCCATTTAAGATGCGCCGCGTCCCGGGCTAAAAGAAGCTTCCCGAAAAGAAGCAGCTTGTCCCCGGCGCGGAAATCTGAAAGTTCCCGGCAAATTTCGCTTAAAGGCTTATCAAGCTTTATTGTTAGCGGAGGGTCCAATACCCCGCTTGCGGCGGGCCTGTCGGTTTCATCCTCAATTTTAACGCCCAGGTCACGCAAAAACGCGCCGGGTTTTCGGCAAAGTTCTTCGATAAAAAGCCCGTTTTTGTTGATGTACCCAAGGATATTGCGATGGGCAGCGCAGGAAACTCCAATGGAAACAAAACAGGACGCGGCATGCCGGGGAAGGCGCAGTACACGGCAGTCCAAAAGAAAACATGAGCCGCCGAATTGAGCGCCCAAACCGGTCTCTTTGCCCATTTTAAGGATCCTTTGTTCCCAGTAAGAATCCCGCCTTATCCAGCCCCTTGTGCGAGCGTCTTCTTCGGCCTCCCCTTCGGCAAAACAGGGTGCGCCGTCCAGCGCTTCGGCGGAAGCCAATTTTAAAACTTCCAGATTTTGCTCCGGGCTTGCTCCGCCTGTAACCACAGCCAGGCGGTAAGGCGGGCAGGCGGCGGTTCCCAGGGCGCGGATCTTTTCTTCAAGAAAAGCGGCAAAGGCTTTTTCTTCCAAAAGCGCTTTATTCATGGAAAAAAGGCTTGTTTTGTTTGCAGAACCGCCGCCCTTTGCGATAAAAAGAAAACGATACGCAAGGTCATCTCCCCCGGGAGGAATTGCCGCAATATGTATCTGGGCGGGAAGGTTATTGCCTGTATTAAATTCATCAAAAAAAGATTTGGCGCCAATTTGGGAAAAACGTAAAAAATTATCTTTATACGCCTTTTGGATTCCTTTTTCAAATGCCTCACTGTCATCTATTCCGGTAAAAATATTTTCACTTTTCCATCCGTATATTATAGCGGTGCCGGTATCCTGGCAAAGGGCAAGGCTGCCTTTCGCGGCGCTTATGGCGTTTTTTAACAGGATGCGTAATACACTGCGATCGTTTTTGGAACAATCAGGATCATTTAATTTTGAGCCAAGCAAAGCAAGATGGCTTTTTCTAAAATAAAAGGCAATTTCTTTAAACGCGGCTTCTGCCGCTGTTTCAAGAATTTCCCGCCTTAAAAAAAGGCCGCCGGAAACTACTTTGGGTTTATTTTCTCCTGCCGGAACAGGGCGAAATTTTTTTGTGTTAAATTGCTCCCTTATAATTGAGAACATATCCATGTTTAGCGGCCTGTCCTTTCTATATGGGAAATTCGCCATCTGCCTTTGCGGAACGTCAAAGTCAGTATATCCCTGGTGTAAATATTCCTGGGGGCCAAAAAAGGCGCTTCTTCCGTTTGGGACGGATTTTCCTTTGCCTCTGCCATTTCGGCAGGGAAATAGAAAAAATAGCCGGCCTTAAGTTTTGCTTCCTGTGCGTCATCTTTTATAACTTCAAGTTTTAGATCCGTTACCCCAATAACTATATTGCCTTCCAGGGGAGAGCCCTGGGCAAGCCAGCGGGAGGCGGGCATTACATACTCTGTTTTGGCTTCATAGGCCTGTCTGACTTTAGAAATGACAAAAAGATGGGTTACAAAGTTAATATCATCTTTTCCCGCCCCGTCTGTAACGCAGGCTTCCATAACCGTGTGATCCAGAGTTCCGATTGCGTTGTAATACATTTCCGCCACTTCACTGGGGGTCATTCCCAATGTATTAGGCAGATTTGCGTTATGTTTAATAAAACCCCGAATGCCCAATAAAAGGGCAAGAAGGGCGGCGGCACAGCCTGTAATAATAGCGGTATTACGCTTTGCAAAACGGCGGGTTTTTACGGAAAACGCTTTGGTTTTTTTTAACTGGTCTTTTTCCAACAGGATTTTGGCTTTTTCATCTTCCGAAAGGGGAGAAAACCAGGCGTTAAAAGGCCGCCCGGAATCTTCCAAAATGCGTTCAAGTTCCGGAAGCAGGGCTTCTTTTTTTTCACCTCTTTTATCCGGCATCAAAGCCCTGTGTATAAGGCGGGCCAAATCTTCATCCAACCCCGGGGCGGCAAACCTGGGGGGAATAAAAACGCCTTCCCGTATATTCTGTCTAAGTTCTTCGCCACAAATGCCTGTAAAGGGCGGCTCGCCACAAAAGATCCTGTAAAGCATGGCGCAGGCGGAAAAAACAATATCACCTCCCCCGCTAAGATCGGGATGAAAGTAACTGCCCGCGGCCAATACCGCGCTTTCTCCTTCTGCTTCAAGGCAGCGTTTTATAAGCCTTTCAGGGGGGAATAGCAAGGCGCCGCCGTTTACGGCAGCGGTTGTGTTAATCAACACGCCTCCCGGGCCGGGAAAAATGTTTTCGTTTTTACCCACGGCTTCCCGTGCTTTAACCCAGCGCCTTAGCGCTTCAAAGGCTTCCGCTTTGCGTTCAGGATCGGCAATAAGGGCGCCCATGCTTTCGCCGTCAAAAGCCGGGCCCCAT
>JAIRLQ010000087.1 GCA_031259345.1 Treponema sp. | reverse complement strand
GGCTATGACCGAATTGGGAGTTCCCGGCGAATGGAGCCCCGAAGAATATGGTGAACTGGTTCAAATCTCAGGCGGTAAGGAAAGGTTAAAATACTATTTCAACAAATACCCTGAAAAATTCCCCCCCGGCCGGTTTGGTCCGGAGCTTATTCAGAACATATATTTAAAAAAAACAGAGATTTTTAAAGAAATGGCCGCCAGGGGCGCGTTGCCTCCGAGATCGGGAATCGCCAGGCTCATTACCGAAGCGCACGATAAGGGGGTCAGCATCTTTATCTGTTCCACTTCCCACAAGGAGAGCGTCGAGGCCCTGGTGCGGCGTAATTACGGCGAAAACTGCCTCTCCTGGTTTACGGAATTATTCTGCGGCGACATTGTTCCCCGGAAAAAACCGGCGCCGGATATTTATGATCTCGCCAGGGACAAATACCGGCTCGATCCCGCTTTCTGCTTTGTTATCGAAGACAGCCGTAACGGCCTCCTTGCGGCAAAAGGAGCCGGTATGCGTTGCCTTGTTACCCAGAGTTTCTATACCACAGAAGAAGATTTTTCCGAAGCCGACATGGTTGTATCCTGCCTGGGGGATCCGGGTGGGGAAGAAGCCCGAATTATAGGAAACAGACCGGGGAAAGAAACGCAAAACTATATTACTGTCATGGAACTTGATTCTTTACTATAATGGAAGGGGTGTAAAATGTTAGATCGGCAAAGTTCCCTTCCCCTGCACATGCAGTTTGAGACAATCATACGCCAAAAAATAGAAAACGAAGAATGGCCCGTGAATACCTGTATCCCCTCGGAGAACGATCTGGGTAAGGACTACGGTATCAGCAGGATGACGGTGAGGGCCGTCCTTAACAGACTGGTGCAGGAAGGTTTAATTTACCGCTCTCAGGGCAAGGGTACCTTTGTAGCGGAACCAAAAATCATCAGCGGCCCTCTGGTACGTTATGGCATCAGGGAACAGCTTGAACAAATGGGATACGAGACTGTCACAAAAGTAATATCGGTAGAAAAGGCCCCTGCTTCTTTAAAATACTCCAAAATCTTGGATATAAAACGGGACAGTACTGTGTATGTCGTTAAGAGGGTGCGGTATGTAAAAAGCGAGCCCTTAAGCTATCATATTTCCTACATTCCGGCTAATTTTTTCCCCAAGCTTGAAAAACAGGATCTGGAACACTGTCAGCTTTGCACGATATTGGAAAAGAATTATCGTTTTCCCATTAAGAGACGCATTGAAACCCTGGAAGCAATTGCGGCTCCGGCGGAGGAGTCTGTTTATTTGTCAGTTAAGCCCAAATTTCCCCTCTTGTTACTGGAAAACACGGTTTTTACCGAAAAAGATCTGCCCATAGAATACTCACGGATCATCTTCCGGGGCGATAAAATCAAAATCAAATTCGAATACCAAAAACCATAGCCAGCCGGAGAAGGAAACAAGATGACCAACAGGCCATCTTGTTTCCGCGCGGGTCCTAAAATATCCGGATTGGTATTTCCGCGGGCGCATTGAGAAGCGTTTCTATCTCCTGATCCAGCGTAACCAGAGTAAGGGAAAAACCCGCCATTTCAAGGGAGGTGCAATAATTGCCAACATAGTTTTTGGCTATCACAAGCCCCTTCTCTTCGCATTTTTTGGCCGCCTCTCTATAGAGCAAATAGAGTTCGCTGATGGGAGTACCGCCAAGGCCGTTTACCATCACCGCTACCCTGTCGCCTTTTTCATGGGGCAGATCGTTGTAAATGGCCGTAAAAACATCATCCGCTATTTCCCCGGCTGTTTTGATCTTCTCCCGGCGGCGGCCAGGTTCACCGTGGATTCCTACGCCGACTTCCATCTCATCATCACCTATTTCAAAAATAGGGGTTCCCTTGGCAGGGGGAATACAGGAACTGAGGGCCACCCCCATACTCCTGGTCCGGCTGTTTACCTTTTGGCCCAGTTTGACCAATTCGTCAAGGCCGGCGCCTTTCTCCGCCGCGGCGCCTACGGCTTTGATAATAAAGAAGTTACCGGCCACTCCGCGCCTGCCTACGGTATAAGTACTGTTATTTACCGACACATCATCGTCAATAATGACCACCCCTATTTTGATGCCTTCCGCTTCGGCCATTTCCCTGGCCATATCCCAGGACATCCTGTCACCCTGGTAGTTGTTTATAAGGTGGAGCACACCCTTGTCATTTTTGAGCAGCTTGGTACATTCGTACACATAATTCATAGGGGGAGCCGCAAAAACATTACCCGGACAGGCCGCGTCGAGGAATCCTTTTCCCACGCACATGATATGGGCCGGTTCATGACCCGAACCGGAGCCCTGCATGATAGCCACTTTGTCCCCAGGCAGATCGGCGCGGTAAAGGATATTATACTCGGGTACCCATTTTAGTTTATCCTTGTTCGCAAGATAAACGCCTTCGATCATCTCCTTTACAAAATTCGCCGGATCGTTTATGAACTTTTTCATCGTTTTCTCCTTCCTCAAAATATTTATTGTTCAAGCTCCCAGAGCTTTTACAATAGCCGTGCTCATGTCCCCTATGGCCACAATACCCGGATCATAGGTACCAATACTACGGTCCCCCGTAAAGGACTGCCGCCCTCTTTTGGCAGTCCAGCCTTTGGTAGTCTCCCTGGTCTCTACGGCGGCAACGGAAGCTTTTTTAAGGGCCGTCAAAAGCCCGGTTCCGCCGGCCAAACTTTCCTCCAGGGAAACCGCGATTGCATTGAGAGCGTCAAGAAGGGTCTTATCCCCCAAAACAGCACCTCCCCGTTTTGAGATACCCTCTATGGCGCTCTTTAAAGCGGTAATGATTTCTCCAAGGTTTATCTCAGATTTTTCCTTAAAAGCCATGCCGCAACGCATAAACAAGGTGCCCCATACAGGACCGGAACAACCGCCGGTATTTGCCGTAATAGCCGCGGCCACATTGAGCAACAAAGCGCCAATGTTAGTATGATCAAAGCCGTCCCAGCCTTTGAGTACTGCCCGGAAACCTCCGGCTAAGGAAGTACCAAAATCGGCGTCTCCCATAACCCCGTCAAGTTCGGAGAAATACGCCTCGTTATTGATAGCCGTATCAGC
>JAIRLQ010000085.1 GCA_031259345.1 Treponema sp. | reverse complement strand
GTATCCCTTCCCGAGCTTATGGTTCTAAGCGGCCTCCCGCCCGAAAAGGCTGAAAGCGAAATTACCGCCCTGTGCGTTGAATTCGGCGGCAGCCCCGAAGCAACCCCGGACGGAACCATAGTGTACCGCTTTGATGAACTTCTGTTTAACACAGCCGGCAAAACCACAGCGGCCGGGGATATTCCGCGGATTTACAACAAGCCGCGTGTTTTTTCATCAACCCCCAAAAAGATAAATACAATATTCGCCCTGATTAACGGCGTAAACCTTTTCTTTGGCGGCTACTTTCTGTATAACGCTTCCGTGGTAGGCAAAATAACAACCCCGGCCCAATTTGACCTTGCCCCCCTGATTTATAAAGCAGCGTACAAACTTTTCTCTTCCGTTAGCCCAAACCCCCAGGCGCTGATCGCCGCGGTTCTGGGCATATTGCCCCTGGTTTTTTCGATCCTGTTCTGGCTTATTCCGGCCGTCCGCGCCTGGCTGCTGAACAAAGAAAACGCCAGGCTTAAGACAGAAAACTTTAGGGCATTCTGCTATAACAGGATCTGGCAAAACCCGGCGTCCCTAAAACCGGGGGATTTAAACCCGCCCCAAAACGACGCGGCATACCAGAAAGGCGGCGCCGCCAGGCTTAATGCAGAGCGCGACAGGGCCCTTAAAGAAATTGGCCATTATGCCCTTCCGGAAGTCAGGATTGAAAACGAAGAAGAAGTCTACAGCTTTCCGGATCTGGAACATGAAAAGGAAGCCCTGGAAAAATACCGCGCTTCCGTAAACCTTGAGGATTTAAAGCTTGGCAATACAGTCTTTGATTCGCACGCGGGGGGCACAGGCCCCGCATAATCCATGCTTTTAGGCAGCCAACGCCCCTTACCCTTAGGGAAACAAAAAATTTTCCACAGTGTTGAGCAGGGCTTTAAAATCTTTAAAGCAGGTTTTTGTTTCCGGCAATGACTGAAGAAAGATTTGGCCGTAGCGTTTTTTAAGAAGCCTGCCGTCAAGAACCGCCACAACCCCCCGGTCGCTTGAACGCCGCATGAGCCGCCCAAAACCCTGGCGGAATTTCATTACCGCCTCGGGCAGGGAAATATCCATAAAAGCATTGCCCCCCGCTTTTTCGAGGCTTTCGCAGCGGGCTTCAAAGACAGGATCGTTTGGAGTTTTAAAAGGCAGCCTGCACAGTACCACCAAACGCAGGGTATCCCCCGGAGCATCCACCCCCTCCCAAAATGATTCGGTAGCAAAAAGAACCGAACTCTTGTCGCCAAGAAAAGTCCGGAGCAGCCGGCTCCTGTCGTCATCCCCCTGTTTTAAAACACGAATCCCAAGTTTTTCCAGATCGGCCCTTGCGAATTCATAGGCGCTCTGCAGCGCGTAATAAGAAGTAAAAAGGATGAGCGCCGATCCGCCGGAACATTCCGAAAGCGCCTTGGCCCCCTTGTCAACAAAACCGGAAAAGCCGTCTTCGTTGGGAAGCGGCGCGTCCAGGGGAACCGCCAAAAGAGACGAAGTCTCGTAGGGAAAAGGAGAAGGAAAGATCCCAAAAAGAACCTTTTTCTCTTCTTCGTTAAAGAGGGCAATGCCGCAATTTTTTTTCCAGTAATCAAAAGCCCTCTCGCCCTGCCCTGTAGTCAGGGTAGCGGAAACGCAAATTACGGTTTTAGCAGGCTCAAAAAGGGCGTCCTTTAAACTCTGCGCCACATTAATGGGAGTTACGGTATACTTTGCCCAGGGCTCCCGCTGGGACTCGCGGCGCTCTATCCAGCAAACCAAACCGGGATTATCTTCGTATTCCAGAAACGAAGTACAAATATTCGCCGCAGCGTCAAGACGCCGCGCCAGCGAAGATGCCTCCCAAAGAGTCCCGTCGTCTTTGGTATCCTTTGGAACCTGCTCCAGCATATCCCGGATAAGGCCGCCCAGCGCAGTAAGCTCCTTTCCCAGGGCCGCGAAAAAAGGCAATAGGTTTATCCTGATGAGATCCGCCTTTGGAGGCGTAAGGCGGAAAACCCCGTCGAGGCTGCAAAGCTCCAAAGCCTGATCATCCAGCCTTTCAACAGCCCCCCTGACGCGGTTTACCATCTGCGCCAGAAGATCTTCCCCCTCTTCGCTTTCGCCGCTGCGCCTTAGCCCCAAAAGCCCGCCGCTTGCCAACGACGCCAGCCGCAGGAGCAGCCCGCTCCTTTTGGCGCGCCTTTTACGGTAAAGCCTGCCAAGCAGCCTTAAAACACCGGGGCGGCTTATTTCCCCGGAAAAAAACGAAGTCGCCGCCTCTTCCATCCTGTGGGCCTCGTCAAGTATCACCCGTGAATAAGGCGGCAGCACAATCGTATTCTCGTATTCATTGCTGCTCAACCGCGCGGCAAGATCGGCAAACAGAAGATGATGATTGACGATTAATATCCCCGCATCGGCAGCCTCCCGCCTTAACGCCAGCACAAAACAATGCTCCCGCCGGGGACAGCGCAGCCCCATACAAGTATCCGCCTCGGAACAAACCCTGGACCAAAGACTTTCGGCAGGCATAAACGAAAGATCCGAACGGCTCCCCGTCTTTGACGTATCCGCCCACCGTACAATCGCGTCAAGGTTTTCGTTTTCCTCCTCGTCCAAAGAAGGCTCCCGCAGGGCCTCCTCCATACGGCGCAGGCAGAGATAATTCCCCCT
>JAIRLQ010000084.1 GCA_031259345.1 Treponema sp. | reverse complement strand
CCGGTGCCGTAGCACATAAAGGAACCGCCAGTGAAGAAACGCAGGGCCTCTTCGTCGTTTTTAAAGGACGCAAAGTTGGGTGAGACGATGCCGCGATCCACCGCATCTTTAAAGACCTTGACCATCTCGAAGACCCGGGGATCATCCGGACCCCATTTGTATGTACCGTCGGACGGGTCTTTATAGAAGTCCGCGGCATAGGTCCACTGTGTTTGGAAGAACATATATATGATCTGATCAGCACGGATGGTCCAGGTATCGGTCTGTCCGGGTCTTACGCCGGGCAGGTTCTGCCCTTCCTTCTGGAATTTTTCAACCAGCGCGATAAGCTCGCTCAGTTTGTAGGCGCTCTTGATCTCGGTAACGCCCATAGCCCTGGCCCAGTCCTTGCGGAAGGCCGCAACAGGATGCTGGGCAAGAACGGGGGAGGTGGGGGGATTGTACTTAAACAGGATGTTGTAAAAAGCCCCGGGAGGGTTACCAACGGTTTCCTCGACAAATTCACTGATGCCGCTCATCCTGTAAAGTCCATAGAGGTTAGGGTATTTGGATTGCCAGTCCGAGGGGAATTTTTTGAGGAGATCCTGATCATACCAATTCTTATAATCCTCGTAATTAAAGTACGTCTGGAGAAAATCGGGCATATCACCGGATGCGATCCAGATACGGGGCCGCTCCTGCCAATCAGACCAGGTCATCAGGGTGACATCGCCGAATTTAAAGTTGAATTTTTCTTCGAAGTGTTTTGCAATCACATCGGAGTTAAAATCCTGGGCCCCTTCGGTGAACTGCCCGCTGTTTACCAGGGCGAATGAATAGGTGAACTGTTTAGACAGATCATCCGCGCCGCCCGGTTGCGCTCCTTTGTCAGAGCACCCGGCCAATGCCAGTAGAAAGATCGCCGCAAAAGGAAGGACCTTTCTCATTCGTAAAAATACCTGTTTCTTCATTGTTTTCCTCCAAAAAATATATAATCCTGAAACAGCCGCAGTGCGGCATGAATCAGCCTTTAACCGATCCAATCGTCATCCCTTTAACAAAGTACTTCTGCAAAAAGGGATACACGAGCATAATGGGGGCTATCGTTACGATAACCGCCGCCATTTTCAGGCCAATCGAAAACAAAAAACCCGTTGACATCTCGGACTTGCTGGCCATTGCGTTTTCGGCCACAAGAACAATGTTCCTGAGCACAACCTGCAGAGGGACAATGCTCTGTTTCCGTATGAAGATCATGGGGTAATACCATTCGTTCCAGCGGTCAACTGCGTAAAACATGGCGAAGGTCGCAAGGATGGGTTTGCAGAGGGGCAAAATGATTCTGAACAGGATACGCCACTCGCCGGCGCCGTCTATGCGGGCGGATTCTGAGATTGAATCCGGCAGGGACGCGATATAATTACGGATAATCAAAAAGTAGAACATATTGATCCCGTGGGGCAGGATAATGGACCAAATAGTATTCATCAGGCCAAGCTGTCTGAGCCAAAGATACATGGGGACTATCCCGCCATAAAAATACATGGTGAAAATAAAGAAAAGCAAAAGAAACTTTTTACCGGGAAACGACGGCCGCGAAAGGGCGTAGGCAAGGCTGATGGTTAGGAAAAGGCAGTAGGGAAGGCTGATAAGTTCAACCAGCAGGGTTGTCCGGTATCCAATTAAAATCTGACCGCCGCCTATCAGCTTCCTGAAATTTTCCAGCGTTGGGCGGCTGGGGAAAAACATATACGGAGTCTGCAGGTATTCGTTTTCCGTGGAGAAAGACAGGGCGATAACGTTAATAAACGGAAAAATAATAGCTATTCCCCAGACAGACAGGATGACGGTGATTACAATTTCAAATAATTCAATTTTCTTTTTCATGCCTATGCCTCCCTACATAAACAGCCCGGATTTGGTAAGGTATTTGGTGGCCTGGTTTGCGGTTAGGAGGAATACGAAATTAAGAAAACCTTTCATCAGGCTTAAGGCGGTGGAAAAGCCGAAATCCGTACTCGTCTCAAAGGTCCTGCGGTAAATATACCAGTCAAGTATATCAATCTTGTTCAAGACCAGGGAATTGCCCAGGTTAAAAATCTGATCGAAACCGGCGTTCATGATGCCGCCAACCGCCAGGATAAACATGATGATGATGGTTTCCCGTATGCCGGGAAGGGTTATATGTAGCATCCGCTGAAAACGGTTTGCGCCGTCAATAACCGCCGATTCGTACTGCTCCTGATCGATGCCGGAAATACCGGCAAGGTATATGATGGCGCTCCAGCCGGCGCTTTTCCAGTTGTCCGTTATGAACAGCATGGGGCGGATAAGACTGTTTGAAGTAAGAAATGGGACCGGATCGCCGCCAAACTGCCCGATGATCAGATTAATGAGCCCCGCGGACTGAAGAAGATTGAACATAATTGCGGAAATAACAACCCATGAAAGAAAATTGGGAAAGGTAAAAATGGTCTGAAGTATCTTTTTGTATTTCTTAAAACTTATCTCGTTGATAAGCAGGGCAAGAATAATAGGTACCGGGAACTGGAAACAGATACGCTGGAGGCTTATGGTGATGGTATTGAGCATGGCCCTCCAGAACTGGGGGTCCCGCACAAGGTAGGCATAGTTGGTGAGACCATTCCAATGACTCCCCCATATTCCCAGGCGGGCGTTAAATTGCTTGAACGCCAGTTGCAATCCCGCCATGGGTATATACGAAAACATGACAACCCATACCAGGGCGGGGAGGATAAGGACATAAATTTGCCGGTTATACCATATACGACCCCAGAGAGTATTGTTTTTATTGTGGACTGTTTTGACCATAAATTTCATTGTCTTCT
>JAIRLQ010000404.1 GCA_031259345.1 Treponema sp. | reverse complement strand
CTGGCCGATCTTTACGCCGCCCTGGAAGACAACCAGCCCGGCGAAACCGTCAGGGTGATTATAAGCCGGGGGGGGAAAGAAATTTCCCTTAATGTAACTTTGGCGGACAGGGAAGAAGTGTTGTCCCGATAGGGCCCGTTTTGTTACTCCGCCCAATCGCGGCTGCGGCTTACGGCCTTATGCCAGCCGGAAAGCAGCGCGGTTTGGCGCTCTTTGTCCATCCGGGGCGAAAAGCTCATGTCGCACTCCCATTTTGAGCGGACTTCTTCCGTGCCTTGCCATAGGCCGGCGGCAATCCCCGCAAGATAGGCGGCGCCCAGGGCTGTTGTTTCCCGCACCAAAGGGCGGCGCAGGGTTGCCCCCAGTATGTCCGACTGGAACTGCATCAAGAAAGCATCCCTGCTTGCGCCGCCGTCAACTTTAAGCTCAACCAAACTTTCTCCGGTATCTTTTTCCATGGCCCGAACCAAATCCAGGCTCTGGTAGGCAATGGATTCTTCGGCAGCCCGGATTATATGATAGCGTTTTGTTCCCCGGGTAATGCCCACAATGCAGCCCCGCGCATACATGTCCCAATAAGGCGCGCCCAGGCCGGTAAAGGCCGGAACCAGGTAGACGCCGCCGGTATCGCTTACCTTGCCGGCATAATATTCCGAGTCGGCGCTTTCGGTAATAAAACGCATTTCATCCCTGAGCCACTGTATCACCGCGCCGCCTACAAAGACCGACCCTTCAAGGCAGTACTGGGGGTTTTCGCTTAAACCGGCGGCTATGGTAGTCAGAAGGCCGTTTTGGCTTTCGTGAGCGGTGGCGCCGGTGTTCATAAGGAGGAAACAGCCGGTGCCGTAGGTGTTTTTCGCTTCGCCCTTTTCAAAACAGCATTGGCCAAAAAGCGCCGCCTGCTGATCTCCTGCGACCCCGGCAATGGGAATCTCCCGGCCCTGGATATTGGCGCTTCCAAAAATCCGGCTTGAGGGATACACTTTGGGAAGCATCTCTTTGGGAATTCCCAGGGCTTGAAGCAGCGTTTCGTCCCAGCAAAGCTTGTGAATATCAAAAAGCATGGTACGGCTGGCGTTTGTATAATCTGTAGCGTGAATTTCGCCATTGGTAAGCTTCCAGACAAGCCAGGTGTCTACAGTACCAAAAAGGATTTCGCCCCTGGCGGCCCGTTCCCGGGACCCCTCCACATGGTCCAGAATCCATTTTATTTTGGTACCCGAAAAATAAGCGTCCGGAATCAGGCCGGTAGTTTTCCGGATATAATCTTTAAGACCATCTTCAACAAGCTTGTCTACAATTTCCGAGCTGCGGCGGCATTGCCAAACTATGGCATTGTAAACCGGCTTTCCCGTACTTTTATCCCAAACTATGGTAGTCTCCCGCTGGTTGGTAATGCCTATGCCGGCAATTTCCCCGGGGGCAATATCCTGCCGGGTTAAAAGCTCCATCATCACCGAATATTGGGATGAATAAATATCCATGGGATCGTGTTCCACCCAGCCTTCCCGGGGATATATTTGGGGGAATTCTTTTTGCTCTACGCCAATTATTTTTTGATCCCTGTCAAAAAGGATTGCCCTGGAACTGGTAGTGCCCTGATCAAGGGCTAAAATATATTCTGCCATACTGTCTCCTTATGTTCTTTTTTCATTGTAAAGCAAAAAACCTGGGTGTCAACACAAATTATTGATCCTTATTTCCGCCCTACCGCAATGAGCATGCGGGCATCTTCGTCATAGGGGGATTCGTCCCAGTCGCCGTAAATCTCCGCCCTGGCAAATCCCGCGTCCAGAAGCAGCCGCTTAAGTTCCGATGCCGCGTAAAGCCGCTGAATAAAAACCTTTTCCATGCGGTTTCCGTCTTTAATGATAATCCAGCGGTTCCAAATGCTTCCCCAACTGTCCAGCGGGGCGCTTTCGGTAAGCACCGTAAAACCCGCGCGCTCAAACCATTCCGCTTCGGTATAATCCCTTACGGCAATTTCCTTGCCCAAAACCTCGATGATAAAGCAGCCGTCTTCTTTAAGGGAAGTAAAAGCGTTGCGGGCAAAAAGCAGGTCATCGGAAGGATCTTCAAAATAGCCAAAGGAATTGTAAAGATTTACCGCGGCGTCAAAGGCTTTTTTCCGCCTGAAGCTCCGCACGTCTTTCTCGATAAAGTCGATGGAAAGCCCGTCATAAGCGGCGTCTTCCCTGGCGGTGTCAAGATAACTTTTGGTAATATCCACCCCGCAGGCGATAAAGCCCCGCCTTGCCAATTCCAAAGTTATGCGCCCAAAGCCGCAGCATAAATCAACTACCACGGGAGGCTTGCCTTTTTTTTCAAGATTATAAAGCGGGAGTTTTGCCAGGGCTATAACGCCGTCGGCCACTGTACCAACTTCCGCCCAGCGGCTTTCATCGAAGATGACGGGAGCATAGTGTTCCCAGAATTCGGCATCGTTAAACCATTCTTTTTTGGCGTTCACCTTTTGACTTTATCATAAAATATTGTATATTTATAGTATGAAAAATTTATCATCAAAGTTGTTTTTACCGGTACTGTTTCTTTGCGTCCTCTCCTGTGCGAATAATCCTTCCAAAAAAGAGGGCCAGGGATCCCAGGTGGAATTTATCACCTTTAATTCCAAGATACTATACGGGGAAGGCCAGCCGGGGCTTAATTTTAATTTTGTCCTCCCCGATATTGCAGAGAATGGAGAGCTTAAAACACTTTTATGGGATCTCTTTTATGAAGGGCAAAGCCCGCAGCTCTATTCCGAAAAAACAATGCAGGAATATACGGAGCAATACCGTAAACTGAAAGAAGAGATCGCTAACTGGGAGTACTCCGAAACTTTTAACTGGGAGTATTCCGAAACCTTTAATATGGCTCATTCCGGGCCGCGCTTTCTGGAATTTATGAGAGACAGGGAATATTTTACCGGCGGCGCCCACGGCATGCGCGAAATCGCATGGTTCGTTATCGACACGGAAACAAACAAGCGGCTTTTACCCAGGGATCTCATTCCCGAAAAACACCGGGAAAGATTTGAGCTTTCCATGGAAAATGCCCTGCGGGCCCGGGCGGATATTGCCCCGGGCGGCGAGCTTACGAGCGGCGTCTACTTTGAAGATAAAATTGAGATTCCCGGCAATTTCTACTTTTCCGCAAAGGGCATTAATTTTTGCTGGGATCCCTACGAAATAGCCCCCTATTCCGAAGGCCCTATTCAGGTGCTTCTTAAGCGCGGTGAGATTTCCGGCTATTTGAATGATTTAGGCAAAGCCCTGGCAAAAGAGGCGGAATTCTGAGGCGGTTTTAATTTGTAAACAAGCGCAGGTTGTAAGGACCCGCGCAGGAGCTGTCCTAAAAAGTTTGAAAAACTTATTCGTCCCCCTCCCCGGATGTAAAGCCTTTTAATGTTCCTCCGCCGGATTCCGATAATTGGAAAGTATGGAGGAAAATTGTGAAACGTTACCGTATTAAATGCCGGGCCGGTAAAATTGAGTTTTTCGACATTCTTTCGGAAAAAGATGACGGCTACATTGTAAGGCTTACCAAAATTTACGATGGGAATGAAAAGGTTAGCGAAGAATTTATATCCCGCCACCTTTTTGACATTTGTTCAAAAACAGGGTATATCTTCGAAACGCAGCAGGCCGCCGCCATAGCCTGATGCCACTTTTCATCTATTGAACAAAAGGACTTCCCTAATCTAAACTTTTCTTAAGATGAATATACGTGCCAAGATTATTATGGTTGTCCTCCCCGTTATTATCGTAACTCTTTTTCTTGCCGAAGCGGCGTCTTATTTTGCCGCGGTTAATGGGGTTACCCGGATTGCCCGGCAGTTTATGGGCTTTAAGTCGTCGGAACTTCAAAAATACGCCGAATCCCAGTGGAACCTTATTGTGGAAAATAATTTCGCGGATAGGCAGGACATGGTAGAAGCGGCGAAAAACGCCGTAGAAAGTTATGCCAGAAGCATTATTCTGAGCGACACCGAACTTATACTTGCCCTGGACGGAAGCGGAAATCTTGCCATGAGTACCAGGGACAATACGGAGATTTCCCCTGCCGAAAAAGAAGCTCTCCTCTCGCTTTTACCGGAAGAAAACGAAGGAATCCGGAATGCCCGGATTGGCGGGGCAGAGAGGATATTCAACTCTTTTTATTTTACACCCTTCGGATGGTACGTCCTCTTGACCGAAGAAAATTCATCGTTTTATCTTGATGCCGAACGTATCCGCATTCAGACCATTGTTGTGCTTGCCTCCGCGTCGGCTCTCGCGGTACTCATGCTTATCCTTTTTGCCCGGCACCTTACCAGCCCCTTAAGGCGGGTAATTACAACAATGAACAATATCATTTCCGGGGGAAACCTTGATTCCCGCGTAGATGTGGAATACCGGGACGAAACCGGATCCCTGGCGTCGGCATTTAACCACATGCTGGGGGAACTGGAAAAAGCGTACGCCCAGATAAAGCGCTATGCTTTTGACGCCGTTCTGGCAGGGAAGAAGGAACAGCGCATCAGACAGATTTTCCAGAAATATGTACCCAAAGACGTAATAGACAAATGTTTCGCCGCCCAGGACTCTATGCTTAAAATTGGTGAAGACCGTAACCTGGCAATCCTTTTTTCGGACATAC
>JAIRLQ010000402.1 GCA_031259345.1 Treponema sp. | reverse complement strand
CAATGTGCCTTATTATTCATTTAAACACATGAAAATGAACAGAATCAGAACTATACGTCTTTTGGTGCTGCTTATCGTCCTTGGTATTTTGATTTTTGCTTTCCCCCAGAATGTCTTTTTTATTATTTTTGTGGTTTATGCTTTTTCGGGATTTATCATGCTTATAGGCAGGGTAGCCAGGAAAAAACAAATTAACGAATTTGAAGAAACCGGGGACCATGAAGAGTACATATAGTGAAAGAATATAAAGTTCTGACCCAGAAAGATAAATGGTTTTCCAGTAAATTCGATCCCGGCCGTCTTGAAGAAGCGCTAAACGCCTATGCCGGGGAAGGGTGGCGGGTGGTCTCCTGCGTCTGTGGGGATTTCCCCGGTTTTGTAGGGCGGGAACGGCAGGAAATCGTGATCATTATGGAACGGGAAGCCGCGGCATCCTGAGGGATGCCGTTTGGCGAAAAGCCGGAATAGAAGAAAAAGTCAAACAGCGGTAATCTCCGTAACCCCGCAGCCAGAAAGTTTACTTCTGCCGCCTCCTGTTTTTGTTACTTTTATGCAGGCGCCAATCCGTTCCCTAAGTTCTTCCACATGGGAAATTATCCCTGTAAGTTTATCCTGGTTTTGTTTAAGGCCTGAAAGCATATTAACCGCCAAATCCAAAGTCTCTTTGTCCAGGGTGCCAAAGCCCTCGTCAAGGAAAAGGCTGTCTATTTGCAGGCTGCGGCTGTTAAGTTTCGCAAGCCCCAGGGCAAGGGCAAGAGACATAAGAAAGCGCTCGCCTCCGGAAAGGTTGGTGATGACCCGCTCAATAGAGCCCTGATGGCGGTCGAGTACCAGAGGAAGGAGGCTGTCGTCGTTTTTTTTGGTCCGCAATTCGTAGCGTCCGCCGGACATGCTTAAAAGGTAATCTTTGGCGTTAAAAATTAATTGGTTAAAGGTAATGGCCTGGGCATATTGTTTGAACCAGTGTCCGCCCGGACCGCCTATCCATTTGTCCATTCTTTCCCAGTCGCCGCAAAGTTTTTTTTGGGCCTCCTGTTCTTTTTCCATTTCTTCTTTTTCTTTTTTCTTTTTGTCGTTATTCCGCAGCTCCATGCTCAGTTCCGCCTCTATCCGGACTAATTTGTTTGTTGAATCAACTAACAAATCCCTCTCCTCTTTTATGCCGGCGGGTTCGTCTTCTCCAAAAACGGGCAGGTTTTTTATTTCTTTTTCCTTTTTGGCTTTTTCTGCGCTTTTATGGGCAATACTCGTTTCAAGTTCGGTCTTCTTTTTCTGGGTTAAAGCGATTTTTGCGGCATCCCAGTTGTATTTTTGCCAATGCTCATGGCCTCTAAAGCCCAATTCGGCAAATTTTTTATTTTTTATACTGTCGTCCAGGGTAAATTCTTTTTCTTTAAGGGAATGTTTTTTTTCGTATTCTTTAATATTCGCCTCGTGTACCCCCCTTTTATCCCTAAGGGCGTTTTTGGCGTTATTTAAATTCATAAACTCTTTTTCCGCGGTTTGTTTTTTCTTTAAAATTAATTCGGCGTATTCTTCTACCTGCCGCCAGCCGGAAAAATCTTCCGGGAATTCAAGCGACAGCTTTTCAAGTTCCGCAATTTGTCCGCCGGTTATTGCCTTTATGCCGTCAATTTCGCCCGACAGGGCGTTAATTGAAGAAGCCGCGGCGGCAATATTTTTTTTGCAATTATCAAGCCGGCTTTCAAAACGTATAATGCCGGCGGCAATGTTATTTTTTTCCAGGCTTAATTTTTCTGTTTCTGTTTCTTTCGCTTTTAATTTCATATCCGTATTTTCTTTTAATTCTTTTGCGTTTTTAAATTGAATTTCTTTTTCTTCCAGTTCTTTTTCATTTTTACAAAAAGGATGCTGGACAGAGCCGCAAAGGGGGCAGGGTTCTCCTTCCCGCAGCTTTGCCCGTTCACTTTCAAGAGACGAGGTAAAATTAAAAACCGAAAGGGCGTCCAGTTCATTCTGCAGCTTTTCGCTTTGTTTTTGCAGAGCTGTTTTTTCTGCCTTGACCGCGTTTAATTTTTTTTCGACGTCCTCTAATTCCCGGTCAAGATCCCCGTTCTGTTTTAACAATTCGCACTTAAGTTTTTCGTTTTCTTCTTTAATGCCGGTTTCTTTTTTATGCGCCTCTTCTTTATGCTTTAGATTATTTTTTTGAAGCGAATATTCCGCGTTTAGTTTCCGTATTTGCGAAATTAGCGGCTCTGTTTTTTGGAATTCATCCAGGGCCGCTTCGTTATTTTTTTGGGCGGATGCAAGTTTTGGCAATAACGCTTCTTCCTGCTTTTCCAATGACCCGGCTTCGTTTTTTGCGCTGTCTATTAATTTTATTAAATCGTCTTTTTCCTTAAGGCTCCTCTCCCATTTTAAGACTATATCCAGAATGGAAGCCGCTTTTTGGGCTGTTTCCAGGGAATTAAAGTTATCCGCTTCCGCCTCTTTTTGCGCTTTAAGATCCAGGAGTTCATTTTCCAGTTTAATAATTTCCGCATGCAGCTCCGCGTATTTATTGCATTGGTCCAGCCGCGCGGAAAGTTTTTCGGTTTCTTTTTGATTTTGTTTTATCTGTATGTTTTTAAGGGCTATTTCTTCTTTAATGCGTTCCTCTTCTTCGGGCGGCAAGGGCTCTTTTTCCAAAAGCTTTTCGCCAATGCGCTTAAGCTTTTCTTTTTCAATCTGCATTCTATCATGGGCGGCGGCGCCGATTTCGGAATATATTTTTGACCCCGTAATTTTTTCCAGTATATCGGAACGGGTCTCTTTATCGGCGTTTAAAAAAGCGTCAAACTTCCCCTGGGGAAGAAGCACCGCGCTGGTAAACTGTTTAAAATCCATTTTAAGAATGTCGATTATTTTTGCTTTGCAGTCATTTATGGAGTCCGCAATAACCAGCGCTTGTCCCGAGAGTGAATATATTTTACGGATCACCTGGTTTTTAAATTCCGTACCCGCCCTGGAACCTGTTTTTTCGTGTTCCCAGAGGGCGCGGTATAATTTCCCCCCGGTTTCAAATTCAACCTGAGCGGAACAGCGTTTTGCGCCTTTTGTCATAACCTCGTTGTTTTTTCCGGAAAAGGAATTTTGCCTTGCGGTTTCTCCGTACAGGGCAAGGCAAATAGCGTCCAAAATTGAGGTCTTTCCCGCGCCTGTGGGGCCGGATAAAATAAAAATTCCATCGTTAAATGAAGGGACGCTAAAATCAATTTCCCACTTCCCTGCCAATGAGGCAATATTTTCAAAAAATATTTTTTGTATCCGCATGATTATTCCTTTTGTTCGCCGGCTTCCGATTCCACCTGCGCCCTGATTTCGTTAAACATATCGATAAATTTTGCTGTTTCATCGCCCTGGACATTTTCGTCTTTAAGTTTCCGTTTAAAAATTACCAACGGGTCAAGGTCCGAAATGCCGGTAAATGTTTCGGTTTCGCCTGTTTCTGATCCCTGTTTTTCAATCTCGTAACGGCGGGTTAGTAGTTTATAAAGCGCGTTCTTTCCGGAAGAGGCGGTAAATGCGTCAAGCTCGTTCCAAAAGCCCATTATTTCGCCGGAAAAATCATTCACTACAATATCTATCCAGACATTTTCGTTGGCTGTTTTAATCTCTTCAAGGCGTTCGCGTATTTTAACGGGGTTTCCTTTAATCTGTTCAAGCTTTTGCCATTGGGGAATTTCTTTTAACTCGATACGTGGTTTTGCTTTGTCCTTTTCAAATTCCGCAATGACAACAGATTTTACCTGCCCCGCCTCGCTAAAACTCATTGGCAGGGGTGAACCGGAATAGCGGCAATGTTCTTTGCCCCCCACGGCCTGGGGCCTGTGGAGGTGGCCCAGGGCAAAGTAATCGGCCTCGGGCAAAAGCCCCAGTGGCAAAGATGAAAGCTTCCCCGCTTCGCGGACGCGCTCGGAATAATTGTCGGAAAGGCTTGAGCCGTCCATAAAAAGATGCCCTGTCATTATTATAGGCGCCCCGGGGGCGGTTTCTTTTGCCAGGGAAAAGGCCTTGTGGTAGCGTTTTGACGCAGCGTCCCGGTAAAGGCCTAAAATATCGTCATGGGCACTTAAATCCGCCGTTACTTTTAAATCCCTGTCCCGCAAAAAAGGAATGGCGCATACAAGAAGTCCGGTGTCAAAAGGCGGCTGGGCGGAATCTTGGTTTTTTATTTTGAAAATTTCATCGTCCGCCCCGGGGTCCGGGCTAACCACATGAATTTTAAGGCGGGAAAGCAAATCCCTGGAAGCGCTCAGAAACAATGGGGAGTCGTGATTTCCGGCTATAATAATAATTTCGGGGCATCTGTTCCCCATGCCGGCAAGAGCCCCCAAAAAATCATAATACAGGGACTGGGCGCTTACGGGAGGGGCGTAGGTATCAAAAATATCCCCGGCGATAATTAACACATCAATCGTTTCGCTTACGATTAACGACCTAAGCCAGGTAAGAAATTTTTTGTGCTCTTCCGTTCTTTCCTGCTCGTACAGTTGAGCGCCCAGGTGCCAGTCGGAAGTGTGAAGCATCCTGATAGTATTTTTCGGCATATTGATCTCCGGTTACAATATATGGCAAATTGATAAAAAATTGTAGAGAGGTATTTTATACATGAAAATTTTAATAATTGGCAGCAAAGAGCGGTACGAAAAATTTTCGTCTGAACAATTAAAGAAGCGGGGAAATAATTTAATCTTTTGTCATAGAAGTTCAAACGACGCGGAGTTATTAAAAGCCGCAAAAGATGCGGACCTGATTATTTGCGACGCCATTACGGTTGTAAGCCGGAATTTAATTAACAATATGCCAAAGCTGAAAATGATTCATTCCGAGGGAGTGGCGTATGACAAAATTGACATTGCCGCCGCGTCGGAGAAGGGCATTTATGTCTGCAACAACAAGGGCTGCAATGCCGGCGCTGTGGCGGAACAGGCGATTTTACTGATGCTGGCCTTCCTTAGAAAAGCTATCGTTGGGGACCGGGAAGTCCGCGCCGGACGCCAGATTCAAATGAAAGAACGTTTAATGGTTGAGGGCATTACCGACCTTGCGGACTGCGCCGTGGGGCTAATCGGTTTTGGGGACATTGCAAAAGCCACCGCTTTGCGGCTGAAGGCCTTTGGCAGCAAGGTATATTACTACAAGCCCCGCCGGGAAAGCGGGCAAACCGAAATTGCCTATGCTGTGGAATACGCAGACCTTGAAGAATTGGCAGATAAATCCGATATTGTTTCGATTCATTCGGCGGTAACGGACAAAACAAAAGGCATGATTAACGAGGCTTTTTTAAACAGAATGAAGAATACGGCGTTTATCGTGAATACAGCCAGGGGCGAAATTGTAGATAATGACGCTCTGCGGAGGGCGTTGCTTGCCGGAAAAATAGCCGGCGCCGCTTTTGACACCCTTTACCCCGAGCCTACCCCCGCAAACCACCCCCTGGTGGATTTGCCCGGGGAATTCCGCGACAGGGTTATTTATTCGCCCCACCTGGGAGGCATTACTACGGGCAGTTTTTTTAGGATGCACCGCAATATTTGGGAAAATGTTGCCCGCATTGAGCGGGGCGAAAAGCCGCTCTGCGTGGTAAATGGGTAAGCAATTAAAATAAAATGCCGTGCATTTTATTTATGTACAGCTCCTAAGTAACTTTATGTTAACTGTGGGCTTCCGGAGTTTTCCATTTTTTCAATTCCCGGCTGATAAATATAAAAGACATTAGCGCGGCGCAGGTATCGGAAATGGGAAAGGCCCAGAATATCCCTTCAATCTGGCGGAAACCCAATATGCCCCAAAGTACAGGCAGAAATAAAAGGCAGGGAATAAAAAACAAAATCTGGCGGGACAGGCTTAAAATTGTGCCTTGTATGGGTTTTCCTATGGATTGAAATAACTGCCCGCCCATCATTTGGATTCCGATTACCGGGAACATACAGGTACAAATTCTAATGGTACGGACGCCGGTTTCCCGAAGGGAGCCTTCATTTTTGCTGAACAGGGAAAAACAAAAACCGGGGGCCAACTCTGTTAAAAGAAGGCCGGCGGAAAGAATACAGACGCAGGCAGCCAGGGCCAGATAAAAACACCGTGTAACACGCTTGTATTGTTTTGCACCGTAATTATAACCGATGATGGGCTGCGCGCCCTGCCCTATGCCCATAAGGGGCATTATGATCATCATTAATACACTGAATGTAATGGTCATTGCGGTAAGGGCTTCGTCGCCGCCGTATTTTAAAATTTGATTGTTTTGTAAGATGCCGACAAGGCTCATGGCAAGCTGCATAACAAATGGCGCGAGGCCGATGGCCATAATGCTGCCTGTAACTTTTGCGGTAAGGCGCATATATTTGGGGCGGAAGCGCAGAGAGGTCCATTTTGAATTAAAGTAGCCAATCACGAACAAAAGTGAGATAAACTGAGAAATAATTGTAGCCCAGGCAGCGCCTGCAACGCCCATATTCAATACAAAAATAAAAATCGGATCCAAAATGATGTTTGAAACGGCTCCGACGATCTGCACAAACATTGAGGTTTTGGGGTGGCCGTCGGAACGTATAAAATGGGTCAGCCCCGGGCTCATGGCGGCAAAAATAGCGCCGTATAAAATTACCCGCAGATAATTCGAAGCATAGGGGTATATGTCGGCGCTTACTTTAAGGATATTCCATAAAATGGGCTCCATAAAGATTATGCTTAAAATAATTCCAACAGCGGGTATAATAAAAAGCAATGCAAAAGCATGGCCCATGATTTTTTCAACTTCATCGGAACGGCCTTCACCCATGCGGATTGCGAAAAGCGAATTTGAACCAACGCCGATAAGCATGGAGAGAGCCTGAATGATCATCATAATGGGCATGACAATGCCAACGCCCGCGATACCCAGAGGGTGAAGGCCTTGTCCAATGTAAATGCGGTCAACAATATTGTAGATCGCGTTTACCAGCATTCCGATAATTGCGGGGACTGAAAATTCAAGCAGCAGCCTTCCTATGGGCATGACGCGAAGGCGATCGGTCGAACTGGCGATATTTTTCAATATTAGGCTGTTTTAACTCTGACTTTTTCGAACTTGCCCCTGGCTTGGGGGTTTTCGTCGGGCACGCCAACCGCGATAACGTTAAAAGGTATGGAACCGGGGCTTAACACATCTTTAAGCAATGCACTAATTTTGTCCACCCGTTCCTGAATGGGATACACGCCGCACCAACAGGTTCCCAATCCCAACTCGAAGGCTTTAAGCAGAATGTTTTGGCTGGCCGCGCCGCAGTCCTGGGGCATAAATTGCGCAAGATGGCCTGCGGGGTCGGGCGGAAGACCGCACACCAGGATCGCAAGGCTTGCTGTTTCAAGCATTTTTGTATGAGGATGGATAGCCATAATGGCTTCGAGCTTTTTGCGGTCTTTTAGAACGATAAACTCCCAGGGGCGGCTGTTGCCCGCCGAGGGGGCCATCATTGCGGCAGTCAGTATTTCTTCAATCTGGCCGTCGCTGACTTCGGCGCCCTTTTTGTACTTTCTGATACTCCGTCTGTTTTTGATTGCTTCCGCTGCGGTCATGGTGCCTCCTTTTAATTAGAGTCTGTCCATAATGTAGACACATTATGGACAGGCTCTAATTACCTTAGCATGATGCCGGGTTTATTGCTATAGGCCTGGAAGGGGTTTGAGGGAGCTTATATACACCCGTGTATCTTTTTTATACATTTTGATAAAAAGCCAATCAACCAACCCCGCCGAAAGGCGGACGGGGCATGGACCCGCGTGCGAAGCGAGACTGGAGCCGACCAGAGCCCAGGAGTGACCGAAGGGAGCGGAACACATAGAGGCCTGCTATGTACAGTTCGGCCTATTTTTATTTATTAACAAATATTCAGCTTCTCGTCTCTGTTTTAAGGGGTCAATAATATTTCAATCTTTTAAAGTATTATGAAAATAGTTATCTTCTACTCTCTACATGTTTGACTATGTTGTTTAGCCATTTTATTCTGTCCCTATCAAATTTAGTGTAGAGATTTACTATATATTTTCCATTTTCATCAATAGAAAATACACAAGTAATAGTATAGCGACCATAATTAGCAGACATGATAATTTCGTCTTCATTTCTGGAAACGGTTTTGGGATTATATCTTCTGAAATATGTTAAAACCCCATTGTCGGCTTTTGCCGATCAAACATCCGAAACCCTTCCTTAAATATCAAAAATTTGCTATCCTTTTCCCATGCCTTACCTCTACGAGACACATCTTCATACATCCCAGGCAAGCGTTTGCGCCTCATCGAGGGGGCGGGAATATATCCGCCGTTACCTTGACTTGGGTTATACCGGGATAATAGTTACGGATCACTTTTTTAGGGGGAATAGTTCCATAGACAGGCGGCTTCCCTGGCGGGAAAAGGTTGAGCTTTTTTGCCGTGGCTACGAAGATGCCCGGGAAGAGGGCGAAAAGCGCGGGCTGGATGTGTTTTTTGGCTGGGAAGAAAGTTTTGCCGGCGATGATTACCTGGTCTACGGACTGGACAAAAAATGGCTTTTGGAACACCCGGACTCGGAAAACTGGACCCGCAAGGAACAGTTTCAGGAAGTAAGCGCCGCCGGGGGCTGTGTGGTGCAGGCCCACCCGTTCAGGCAGCATTATTATATAAGGCGGATCATTTTGGCCCCCTGCCTTGTGCATGGGGTAGAAGTTGCCAATGCGGGTAATGGGGAAGCCGCCTACGACGGCCTTGCCTGGGTATATGCCAAAAAACTAAAGCTGGCCGCGACTGCCGGTTCCGACATACATTCAGCCGCCGATGTGCGGCAGGGCGGGACTTTCGGCGTATATCTGGACAAAAAGCTTAATTCTGTAAATGATTATGTTCTGGCTATAAGGAACAATGCCCTGGCGGGACTTGAGTTTAGCCCCGGACGCTGCGATTTTTTTGGGGATATAAGAACTTCCCTTCCTGTTGATATTCGCGGCGCCGAAAGCCAGATTATCGGGCACGATATTAAAAGTTTTTTGGGCTTATAAGGCCGCCTTTGCAAGGAGAAAACATGCAGGACAATCCCGCCCAAATACCGGGACGCATTAAAGAACTTAGAGAAATAATGGAAATCAGCGCCATTGATATAGCCCATGAAATCGGCGTCCCCTACGAAACCTACGAAAAATACGAAACGGGCGTATTAGACATTCCCGTTTCGTCGCTGTATAAAATTGCCGACAAACTTGGGGTAGACGCTACGGTGCTTCTTACCGGCGAAGACCCCCGCATGGACACCGCGGCCGTTTGCCGGGCGGGTAAAGGCGTCCAGATCGAACGCTACCCGGGCTACGAATTTTCAAGCCTTGCGTACAACTTTAGGGGACGTACCATAGAGCCTCTTTTGGTGTACCTTGATCCTTCAAAACCCGAAGCCGCGCCGGTTGCTCACTTTGGTCAGGAATTTAATTATGTAATAGAAGGTAAAGTTAAAGTTACCGTGGCCGCGCGGTCGTATGTACTGGAGGCCGGCGATTCAATTTATTTTGACGCCGGCCTGCCCCACGCTCAATCCGCCGTTGGCGTCCCTTCAAAATTTATTACCATTATTCAGGAAAAATAAACGGAACTTTACCATGAACGAAATACTTTCACGCTACTGCCCCAGAATCGATTTTGACAGTTACGAAGATTTTTACGCCAATTATAAATGTAATTGTCCGCCGGATTTTAACTTTGCCCGCGATGTAGTAGATGAGTGGGCCCGGCTCCAGCCGCAAAAGACCGCCCTGGTCTGGACCAATGATAACCAGGAGATGAAAACCTTTAGCTTTGCCGGCATAAAGCGCCTTAGCGATAAGGCGGCGAACGCCTTGTTGGCGCTGGGCATAAAAAAAGGCGACGTGGTCATGCTCATTTTAAAACAGCGCCCCGAAGTCTGGGTACTTATGACAGCTTTGGAAAAAATCGGCGCCGTTTGTATCCCCGGTACTTACCAACTGATGCAGAAAGACATTATATACCGCTGCAACATTGCGGAAGTTAAACTGCTTGTTTCTGTTGACGACGCGGATCTTCTTAAAAGCATACAGGGCGCAAGAAGCGAATGTCCCAACCTAAAGCACGTCGCCATAGTCGGCGAAAATGTGCCGGAAGGTTTTATTGATATACGTAAGGCAATTGACAGCGGCGATGAAAACTTTATCCGCCCAAAAGGGGACGCCGCGCCAAAAACAGACGAACCCATGCTGATTTATTTTTCGTCCGGCACTACGGGAATGCCAAAAATGGTGCTCCACAATCACAGCCTGCCTTTGGGGCATATTGTTACGGCAAAGTACTGGCAGTGCGTAGAGGACAACAAAGTTCACCTGACCCAAACCGATTCGGGCTGGGCAAAGTTTGCCTGGGGCAAAATTTACGGCCAGTGGATTTGCGGCGCGGCAGTCGGCGTATACGACACCGAAAAGTTTACCCCCCAGGGGCTTCTTTCCGCCCTGGAACGCATACGGCCTTTTACTTTTTGCGCCCCCGCGACCATATTCCGCTTTCTTATAAAAGAAGATCTTTCGGGTTATGATCTCTCGTTCATCGGACATACATCGGTGGCGGGCGAACCATTAAGCCCGGAAGTTTTTCATCAGATTAAAGAAAAGACAGGCCTCGAAATTCGGGAAGGGTTTGGGCAATCCGAAAGCTCGGTGATGGCGGCGGCTTTTAAGTGGCTTCCTGTAAGGCCCGGTTCCATGGGCAAACCCGCGCCCCTTTTCGGCCTTAATTTATTGGACGAAGATGACAGACCCTGCGACGACGGCATGGTTGGGAACATAAGCATTACCGCCGCGGGGGAAAACATGTACGATCCGATAAACGCGGCGGCGGATCCGGTTTCCCGGCCCGGATACCTAAGACAGTCTATCGGCCTTTTTACGGGCTACCGGAAAGATGAAGACGTAACAAAAAAATGCTGGTACGGCGGCATTTACCGCACCGGCGACATGGCCTGGCGCGATGCCGAAGGTTACTACTGGTTTGTGGGCCGCAACGACGATGTAATAAAATGTTCAGGTTACCGTATCGGCCCCTTTGAAGTAGAAAGCGCCCTAATGGAGCACCCCTCGGTTTTGGAATGCGCCGTAACCGCCGCGCCCGACCCTATGCGGGGCCAGGTAGTCAAGGCAACCATTGTTTTGGCAAACGGTTTTGTCCCGTCGGAAGCGCTTAAAAAGGAACTGCAAAACCACGTAAAGCGGGTTACCGCGCCTTATAAATACCCCCGTATCGTAGACTTCGTAGGCGAATTGCCCAAAACTATCAGCGGAAAAATCCAGCGGAACGTAATCAGACAAAACTTCCGCACCGACACGTAATCAAGGCCATTGACGCCGCGTATTTCCCTTGTTGGGGCTTTGAATGACACCCTCCGGTTAACTCTGATGTTTGTACCGGCGAACCCCATTTTTTCGTTTATCCCGGCCATGATCGCGGCAAAAAAACGTAAAGGCGGAATCATCTACGAACCGCTCTTTATGCCGCCCACGGCCGCCTATCCCCAGGCCTCCGCGTTTTGTTGGGTGATTTTGGCGGTAAAATTACCTCCCCTGCAACTATCCCCCCCGTACGGGGAGGATGATTCCACGGTTTTTACCCGGTTTTAAGCCTTTGGGGACATGTCCCCGAAAGCTGGTAACGCATTCCGAATGACTGGTAACGCGTTCCCGATGACTGGTAACGCGTTACGAATAACTGGTAACGCGTTACGAATAACTGGTAACGCGTT
>JAIRLQ010000026.1 GCA_031259345.1 Treponema sp. | reverse complement strand
TATGCCATTGATTGTTCCAAAATCAAACGGGAACTTGGCTGGAAACAGAATTTCAGTTTTGAAGAAGGCCTCGGCAGGACTGTGGACTGGTATCTTTCCAATACCGCATGGGTTGACAGTATCCGCAGCGGGGAATATCAGCGCTGGCTTGAACAAAATTATTCTTTGAGATAACGATTATGCTGCCGCAGACTGTGGAACGGAAACCAGAAACAGTAATATGGGTTATTGGTTATAAAAGTATGTTGGGGGCGGAACTTTCCGCGCTCTTTTTGAAGCTGCGTATGCCCCATATTATCAGCGACGCAAATACCGATGTAACCGATATTGAATCGCTTTGGGCTTTTGTTAAAACGCAGGAGAAACAGGAGAAAAAAATCGATTGGATTATTAATTGTACCGGCTATCCGGCGGATAAAGCGGAAAATAATAGCGATTCCTGCCGCGCGGTAAATTCCGCCGGGCCCGCCAATATCGCCAAAATAGCGAAGCGGTTACGCGCGAAATTTATTCATATATCTACCGATTCGGTTTTTGACGGAGAAGGTATTTATAGTGAAGAACTTTGCGGTCCGCGCCCTTACCGGGAAAGCGATGAAACCAGCCCCACCGGGGTCATTGGCGCGGCAAAGCGTGACGGGGAACGGGGCGCACGGAAGAATAGCAGTCATTTAACCTATATTATCCGTACCTCATGGCTTTACGGAAGCTGTGGCGGTAATTTTGTAAGTAATATGCTTCAGCTTATGAAGGAGCAGGATGCCGTATTTGTTGATGACAGGCGGCGGGCTAGTCCCACATGGACTTACGATCTGGCCCTCGCTATTGCTGTCTTGATTAGGGCGTCGAATGACGGGGAAAACATTCCCTCCGGTATATATCATTATACCAATGACGGCGATGCTACTCAGTTGGAATTTGCCCGGAAAATTTATGCCTTGGGGCGGAAATTCGGCCTTTTGACTAGGGATTGCGCGATCAATCCCGGCGACGGCGCGGAATTGTCGGTCCGGACGGCGGAACCTGGATACTTTGTACTGGACAAGAGGAAGATCAGATCGGCTCTGCATATCAAATTGCGTATGTGGGATTCGAGTCTTGCAAGTTATATGAAATATTTGTTGCCGAAAGAAAAAGATCCGGAAGATGCCGAAGAAGATAAATTATTGGCTATTTCGGAAAAGTATCCTGATTCAGATCTCGCACGTCTTGAAGAAAGGCTTGAAAAGATTCATTCGCCCACACCCGGGACTGCGCGTGAATAAAATTATTGAACAGTAAAATCATAGAACATGGGAATATCGGAAAAACACGGCCATAAAAAGTACAGCCGCGATGAAATGATCCGGCGGGTGTTGGAGGAACGGCGGCAAAAGGCGGAAAAGGCCAGTTACCGGATAGATTGGGCTTCCAATATCTATGGTGACCATGTTCTGACAACCGAAGCTGGGACGAAGTACACGGTTTTTCTCCGCGATTTTGAAAACGAGACCGGTTACAGTGACAGTGAAGATGCGGCGTGCAACAAACTCGGCACGACAAAGCATATCATGTACGCCTTTAAGAAACTCAAGGCGGACATAGGCCTTTACAACAGGCTTGATAAAGAATTTCCGTTTATTGAAATCTACTGCGATCCATTAAACGAATATAAGATAAGCTGGTTTTATCCCGGCGAACTGCCGCCGGACGAACAACGTCTCATTGCCCGGTTTTTCAAGACTGGAAATGCAATCAGGGATTCCGGTGTAAAGACTTTTCTACGGTTTATTGAAGAGGCGGAACAGTATGAGACCATTCGTATCCGTCCGGAAGTGCGGGAAAAAGTTGAGCGCTGTTACGAAGACCAGATGCTCGTGGAACTGCGAAAAAAGAGCAGGCCGGATTTTTCCCTTATCAAGACTGAACTTTTTCCTTATCAAAAAGAGGGGGTAGAGTTTATACTTTTCCGGAGGGCCGCGATAGTTGCCGACGAAATGGGTCTGGGTAAAACTATCCAGGCGATAGCGTCGGCGGTATTGAAAAAACAAATATTTGGGTTCCAGAAGGCTCTGATAGTATGTCCCGCTACCCTGAAGTCGCAGTGGAAACAGGAGATTGAGAAATTCTCCGGTGAAAAAGCCCTGATTCTTTCCGGTTTTCCGAAACAACGGGAACGGCAGTATCTGAACGAGGACAATTTTTTCTTTATCGTTAATTACGAAACTGTTTTGCGTGACAGCCGGGCTATCAATTCGGCGGAATTCGATATTCTGATTTTGGATGAAGCCCAGAAGATAAAAAATTACGAAACCAAAACAGCTTCGGCGGTTAAACGTCTCAAGGCAAAACATAAACTTGTTATTACCGGTACGCCGATTGAGAACAGGCTTATTGATATTTATTCGATTATTAATACCTTGGATTCTCAATATTTGGGGCCGCTCTGGGAGTTTTCGTACCAGCATTGCCTTTTTGATCCGGACAAGCTGCACAAGATAAACGGCTATTATGATCTTGATAAACTAAAGGACCGCCTGGCGGACATTTTAATCCGCCGGGAAAAAGCTGAAGTTTTAAGCCAACTTCCCTCGGTTCAGCAGCGGGATGTTCCGGTGGAGCTTTCCCGGCAACAGCAGGAAATGCACGCCGGTTTTATGCTCGGTGTAGCCAAGATAATCAGGAAGAAATTTCTAACCCCCTATGACCTCCAG
>JAIRLQ010000504.1 GCA_031259345.1 Treponema sp. | reverse complement strand
ATGTCGAACGTTAGTTCGCAATCCGCGTTAGCCCGTGTTGAACGTTAGTTTGCAATCCGTGTTAACCCGTGTCGAACGTTAATTTGCAAGCCGCGTTAGTCCGTGTTGAACGTTAGTTCGCAATCCGCGTTAAGCCGTGTTGAACGTTAGTTTGCAAGCCGTGGGCACTGCTTTGCTGTGCTCTTCACTCTGTGTGCGTCTATTTCCGCAAAGGCGTCAATCAAAAACCGGTCAAGAAACAGAATGCCCTTTTTGCCAAGGCCCGCCCTTGCCGGGTTTGGCGGGGCTTCCTCCGCCAGGCCCCGCTCCCGCCAGCGGGACAGAGTGCGGGGAATCGCGTCTTCCAGGCCGATTTTAAAACGCTGTTTAAACAGTTTTGCGTCGGGCCCTTCGATATACCTAAAGCCCATAAGCAGGGTTTCTTTTATAAGGGTAACGGCGTCAAGCCATTCTTCCTGCCGGGGGGGCGGCTCCCCGCTTTGGCGCGCAAGCCAGGCTTCTATGTCGGGCGTGTTGGTAAAGCGCACGCCTCTTCCTGTATTGTCGTCAATTATTGTAGAAGAAGCCGCAGGCCCCGCCCCAAGCCAGTTTTTCATACGCCAGTAGCGCAGGTTGTGTTTACATTCTTTACCCGGCTTGCAAAAGTTTGAAACTTCGTATTGATGATAGCCGGCCTTTTCAAGGGCGTCCCGCCCGGCAAGCCAAAGGCGGTCTATGTTGTCGGGGGAATTTAAGCGCGGGGCCTGAGAGGCCGCTTCAATCTTTGCATACTGTCCGGCTAACGGGGTGCCCTCTTCAATCGTCAACGCGTAAAGGGAAATGTGGGCGGGCTTATAGGAAACAAGTTTTTCAATATCATCCAGAAGGATTTTTTCCGTCTGAAAGGGAAGGCCGGCGATAAGGTCGGCGGAAAAGCCGGAAGGAAAAGCCTCTAAAACCAGGGCAAGGCGATCCCCAAGCTCCCGCACTTCCCCTAAACGGTGAACCGCCTTGCGGGAAGCCCGGTTAAAGCTTTGTACCCCCAAAGAAATCCGGCTAATGCCGTAATCCTTACAGACAGCGATAAAAGCCTCGCTACAGGACTCGGGGTTTGCCTCTACAGTAAATTCTTCAAGACCACTGCCGCCCCGGGGCAAAAGGGACGCGATACCCTGCAAAAGTTCCTTCATAAGCACAGGACCCAAAACAGAGGGAGTACCCCCGCCTATAAACACCGTGGGAACGCTTTTGACATGAAAAGCCCGCATCGCATCTTGCAGATCAAGAAGCACCCGGTTTACATATTTAACAAGCGTATAATTACCCGCACTTAGATCCGGCTTGAAGCCGGGCACAGAATAAAAATCACAGTAATCGCAGGAGCCGGCGCAAAAAGGCACATGAATATAAAGGCTGCATTCCATATCTTCAATATCTTAAGGACGCCCAAAGCGGGTTAAAGGCCAGTAACGCAGCAGCGCTTTGCCGGAAATGTTCTTTACCGGAACAGGACCCCAGGTTCTTGAATCGTTGGTATTGCCGCGATCGTCGGAGAGCACAAAACACTCATCTTCACCCAGGACAATTTTATCCATATTGCCGGAAAAGGGCAGCGACGAATCCCAAAGGGCCGGCACCTGCGGAATATCCACTTTGTAAGGCCTGTCCCACAGTTCAAATTCCGTAAAACTATAATGTTCGCCCAGGGGCTTTACCCTGATAACAAAATTAGTCATGGTAATTTCGTCCCCGGGCAGGCCGATTACCCGTTTTAGGTACATATCGGAAGCTGACGAATCAAGACTTAGTTTTTGAACGGTAAAAAAGCGGACTGCCCCGTCAAGAACCGCATAAAAGAAATTACGCTTTTTACTTTCCGCCATGTTGACCAGCACCACATTGCCCCGGTGAAAGGGAAGCTTTGCCGGATCCGGGCCGGAAACCAGGCCGGGAATAACGGAGTAGATTTTATAGGAAGAAAAAACAAACCTGTCCCCCGCGTAAAGCCCCGGCCGCATGGAAGAATTTTCAAGAACCCTTATGGAAAACACAAAGGAAGTTAAAAACGTATACATACCGAAAAAACAAAACACCCACAGGACAACCCAGCGCACCTTATGGCGCTGGGTTTTTTGGTCGGTATACGAAAAGGCGCGCTTTTTGGCTCTGCCGAACATTGCTTCCTCCTATGCAACAAGTTGCTAACGGATGGGCCCTATACGGCCGAGCTTTGGCCCGGACCAGTATATGACAGAACCTTTGCCCAAAATCTTCGAGGTGAGTACCGGGCCAAAGTAACGCCCGTCCTGGGAATTGTCCCGGTTATCCCCCAGGGGAAGTATACGGGACTCGGGGACGTACCAGCCCAGCGTATGCTGGCGCGCAAGCCGGGTACGGTAACGGACATTATGCGGATTGGCCGCCCGGTAAAAAGCCAGCCTTTCTTTTTCGTACGCCAGATAATCAGGGTAACGCAGTTCGTTTACCCCCGCGGAGCGGGCGCTAACGTCCGGGGGAACCTGCAAGCCCAAATCCCCAAGGGCCGCGGCCCTTGCGGCAGCCTCCAGGGTAGGGTAGAGCGCCTCGTCCATCAGGCGGCTGACATTGTGGACCATCCCCCTTTGGGCAAGGTATTCCCGTTCATCAACAAAACGGTCTTCCCCCGCAAAGCGGATCCGCATATTCCCCCGGTCCTGCAAAAACCAGTCCCCCCCCATGCCCACAGCGCGCTTTATAAGGAAGTGGGCCTTGGGCTCCCCCGATTCGTCCCGGTCAATATCCACAATAGAAAGCGTGAGCATATAGACAATGCGCTGGGCAATATCGAAAGCGGTACCCCGCGAAATATAGGCAGGATTCTCAAAAATGATAACGGCATTCCGCTTGGGCTTTATGGGACTGGGAAGCTTACCCAGACCCGGAAGCAGCTCGGGGCCGTAGATTATTTTGTTTACAAATACCCTGTCGCCAATTAAAAGCGTGTCTATCATGGAACCCGAAGGTATTTGATAGGCCTGAAAAAGATATTGATTGATGAGGAGCACCACCCCCGCCGCCCACAAAAAGGCCTCGATCCAGTCAAGGAGAGGGTTCTTCGCCTTTTGCTTTTCTTTTTTTATCCGCCGCCTTGCGCGCCTCGCGCTTAGGCAGCTTTCCGTGATGTCCTGCAACCTGTCAAAAAAATCAGCCTTTTCAACCATTTGTCAAAAAGCTACCACGAAGCAGGCATATTTGCAAGTAAGCGCGCTATTGCCCGCCGCCGGTGCCCCCCCGCCGCTCTACATAGCGGCCAGGCCCCAGATAATGCCCGTCTGGGCCAGGATGTAGGGCAGCATCACCAGCGCGTTGCCGTATTTGGGAAAGCGCCTAAAAAGATAGTAAGCCAGGACGGTATCGGAAAGGAGGAAACAAAGACTGCCGCCAAAAACCGCAGCCCCCATCATATCCTGCCGGTAAAGCAGGAACTGCAGGCTCCCCAGGCTCATCACTTCGATAACGATCATGTACACGATAACCGGCGTCCGCATGTCCCGCACAGGCTTGATAAGGTGCAGCACAAAAAGGCCGAACACCGACGCGGCGGCGGCGGAACCCATCAGCGCCGTTACGTTGAACGTCCCGGTAAACCTGAAAAGGGTTAGAATATAACAGAGGTGGCCCAGAAGAAAACTGACCAGCCCCAGGCGGAAGAAGCGCTTGTCCTCGCTGCGCAGGAGCAGCACATCGCCGCCCCAGTCAAAAATGATGGCCAGAAGCACGGCGGCAAAAAGATTTTTCGCGCTGGCCGCGTACACCGCCAGGAGCAGGGGCAAAAGGCATATCTTGGTAATCTTCTGCACCCGCTCGTTAACGGCAAAAATGGACACCAGATGAGACGCCGCCGCCGCGGCAAACAGAGCGATAAACACGTTCTTCATGATGTTAGTTCCTTCGGCTTCCGCCCTGGTATAAAGTGGTAAACTTATCTTACCACTTATAGTGTATGCCTAACGTGCCTCCCTGTCAATTATAAATTGGCAGTATAAATTGAAGAGGATGAGGGGCGGCCCCGGTATAAAGCCCTTTAGGAAAACATGAAGCTTCCGCTGCCGGAAGCGGGGGCGCTTTTTGCCGTCCGGGGCCGGGCCGTCCGGCGGGTCATTTTGACCCACAGAGCTAGGGCCGGAACCCTGCGCCCTAGGGTTTAACTCTGGATTGTACCCCGCCGAAACCTAATCTGCC
>JAIRLQ010000502.1 GCA_031259345.1 Treponema sp. | reverse complement strand
TCTTCCGCCTGACTCTCGGGATCGTCCCGCTGACTCTCGGGATCGTCCGGCTGACTCACGGGATCGTCCGGCTGACTCTCGGGATCGTCCGGCTGACTCTCGGGATCGTCCGGCTGACTCTCGGGATCGTCCGGCTGACTCTCGGGATCGTCCCGGAGGGCCTCGGGCTTTTCCGGGAGACTCCCGGGCTTCTGCGCGGGCTTCCCCCGGGAGCGCCGTTGGGTATGGCGGTTTGTCCGGGTGTATGCCGGGACATATCTAATAGAAAGAAAAGCAAAAAGGAGCGATTATGGGAAAAAGAAATGGGAGCATCCCCGGCCCGGATGCGGAATTTGACGTGTTCTTTAAGAATATCGGCCAGTATACGGAGATGAAATGCGGCGGCGGCGCGCCGGATTGGACGCATATTCCCCCGGAGGCGAGGGCCGAGCTGGCCCGGCAGTACGCGGCTTGGCAGGCGGCCTATGCGGTTACCCTTGTGCCCTGTACCAGCCCGCAAACGGCCGAGAAAAACCGGCTCCGCAAAGTGTCGGAAAAGGCCCTGAGGGACTTCATCAACATCTACCTGCGTTTCCATCCTTCTGTAACCGACGAGGATAAGCGGAATATGGGCCTCGCCGTCCCGAATCCGACCAAAACTCCCGTAACGCCGCCCAAAGAAGGGCCGTCTTTCAATATCGTTCAGCTTGGGCCGAGGCTGCTGGGGGTTAACTACTGCTTTGACCAGGGCCGCAGGGGTTCCAAGCCTCCCGGGGTCAAGGGGGCCAGGATCTATTACGGGGTCTTTGACGGGCCGCCGCAGGAGCAGAAGCTGCTCCCCGCTTCGGTTTGGTCTACCCGCTGCCCCCATGTCATCACGTTCCGCGAGACGGACCGCGGCAAACGGGCCTGGTTTGCGCTTAGGTGGGAAGTCCGCCGGGGCGGGAAGGGGGGCCAGAGCGGCTGGAGCGAGATGGTGTCGGAGATCATTCCCTAACGGGAGCGCGGCTATGTGCCGATACTCTTATAATCATGGTATTCCACGTTCCCCAAAAGCGCCGGAAGGGAAGGTTTCTTTTCTTTGTTTTCCTGGTACTGTGCGCGCCTTTTTTAGGGTATGCCCAGACTTTTGAAGTTTCTCACGCGGCGGAAAGTGAGGCGCCGCGGGGCAATGCGCTGTTTTTCCCCAGGGTGTACTTTACCGAATATCTTGAGGCCCTTAGCGCGGGGGAGGCTGCCCGGCCTTATTGGGTAGAGGGTGAAAGCGAAAACCTGCCGGTTTTTCCCCTTGAGCGCGGCGGGGAGTCCATTCTGCTTAACAATACTGTTCTCGCTTTTTACGGCCATCCGCTTTCACAAAATATGGGTATTCTGGGCAGGTATCCTAAAGAAGAAATTAACGAGCAGCTTGGCGTCCTTGCCAAAGAATACAGGGCGGCGGGGGGCCGCGGCGTTTGCAAGGCTTTCTATATAGTGTATGGTACTGTCTGGCCGGAGGGGGAAATCGGCATATTAAAGGAGGCGGTGCTTAAAGAGTATATTGAATACGCTCTTGCCAATGACATTCTTGTTTTTATCGACCATCAAATTGGCAAGTACAAGCCTGTTGACGCGCTGAAAAAGATGCTGCCGTATCTTGCGTATCCCAATGTGCATCTTGCGCTGGATCCGGAATGGCGTACTACCAAACCAATGGCCGAAATTGGAACGATTAGCGCCGAAGAGCTTAACCAGGCGCAGCAGGTAATGGAAGAGTACCTGGCGGAAAACCGGATTCCGGGCGAACGGCTTTTGGTAATCCACCAGTTTAACTGGAGGATGATTTCCGGCCGGGAGAGGGTAAAATCGTCTTTCCGGCGGGTGCGGCTGGTTCATTGCGCCGATGGTTTTGGCAGCCCGAATGTTAAGCGGGCGGCTTACGCATACAATGCTCAGGCGGCGAACATGCCGGTTAAGGGGTTTAAACTGTTTTATGATTCCGGTATCGACGGCCACGGGTTTGACAGTCCCCTTCTTTCGCCAGAGGAAGTGATGGCTCTTGATCCCCAGCCCTACGTTGTTATGTATCAATAAAATCGCTGTATAGGTAAAATCGTAATTTTAAATCGCCGGCGGTCTTTAGAAAAAACTCAAGCCGCTGTGGGGCGATTCCCCAGGCGGCGTTGGCGGAAATGTCGTGGGTGGTAACGGGCATAATATAATCGTTTCCAAGAAACTTTACGGTTCGTAACATCGCGGTTATATGGGTTCTAAAGTATGAGTCGTCCTTAATTACTGTGTTGTCAATTGCTTTGGAAATAATGTATCCGTTTCTGATTTCACGGGCTCTGTAAAGGCGGTACGTAACGCCGTAGCCCCGTAAAACTGAAAAATGTTTAAGAAGGATTTCGTGCATCCAGGGTTCGGAAAAGCCGTAGGGAAACGCAAAGGATCCGAGCGGAATGCCGGCGTTTCTAAACTCTTCTGCGGCTAGGGCTGTTTCTTCCATAAAAACGCCGGGGGTCTGTTTTCTAAGGTCCAGATGGTTTTTGGAATGGTAGCCTACATCGTGGCCTTTTTCCAAAGCGCGTACGCAAAAGGGGGTAAAACTGCCCCAGATAAAAAAGGTTACCCTGGCGCCGTAGGTTTCAAAAAGATCAAAGTTGTTTGCCCAGGTCTCGCTAAAGTCGTCGTCAAAAGACAAAAGCACTCCGGCGTTGTCCGCTCCGGGTTTCCATACAAAACTGTCCTTTAGCTGCATGCCCGAGTCATCATCGTCTATTAAAAAAGTAACGGTAAGGCTTCCTTTGTCCCAGGGGCCTTCAAGGTCGTAGTGTACCGTAAGGCCGTCAATTTCCGCTTTTACAAAGATGCGCCCGTCTTCTCCTAATTCAAAATATTTTTTAATTTCCCTGCCGTTTTGTTTTACCCGCTTCGCGGCTTTTTCCAGCTTTGCGGCAGCTTTTTCGGGCGGGAGAGAAACGGCGGCCGGCGGCGGCGTTTCGCGTAAGGGGCTTTCTTCCCGCAAAGAGGGGCGGCCTGCGCAGGAAACGAACAGTACCGCCAGGGGCAAAACAAAAGCCAGGGGGGCCCGGAAAAACTTCATAGGTTATGAATTCCTTAAAATATGCCTTTATGCTATCATAGAAAAAACCTGTAGAAAAGTGAGGCGGTATGGATTCTTTAATGCCCCAGTTTGTTTCCCTAAAAAAAGCCCAGGGGCTTTTGGCCTTGGAAAGCCGCGCTAAAAAAGATGCCGCCCTCGGGGCGGTTTCTGCCGCTATCAACGCGGCCCGGGAGGAAATCCTTGCCGCTAATGCCGGCGACACGGAGAAAGCCCGCTGTGGGGGTATGAAAGAAGCCCTGGTGGACAGGCTCTTTTTAAACGACAGGCGAATAGACGCAATAATCGACGGTATCGAAACGGTAATCCGCCTGGATGATCCTGTCGGTAAAATCAGGGCCGGCTGGCGGCATCCCCAGGGTATGTTAATCGAACAATGCGCTGTGCCCCTGGGGGTGGCGGCTATCATTTATGAATCCCGCCCTAATGTTACCGCCGATGCCTTTAGCCTTGCGTACAAGGCGGGCTGCGCTATACTCCTTAGGGGATCTTCTGCGGCGCTGGGATCAAACAGGGCCCTGGTAAAAGCAATCAAGGCAGGGCTTGCAAAGGCAGAGGGTATTCCCGGCGCGGTGGAGCTTGCCGCTTCGGGCAGCCGGGGCGAGATAGACGAGATCCTTGGCGCCAGGGGCTGGATCGACGTGGTCCTGCCCAGGGGCGGCAAAGAACTGATACGCCGGGTGGTGGAAAATGCCAGGGTACCGGTTATCGAAACCGGCGAAGGCAACTGCCACATTTATGTCGAGCCCCTCTTTGATATGGCGAAAGCTGTAGAGATTATCGCCAACGCTAAACTGCAAAAGCCCGGCGCCTGTAACGCCGTGGAAACAGTCCTGGTTCATAAAGATGCCCTTAAGCCCTTTATGCCCCTTTTGGCAAAATGCCTGGCAGGCCGGGCGGAACTGCGCTGCGATCCCGCGTCCAAAGCGGCTATCGGCGAGGCGCCTTCTTCACTGGTTCTTTCTGATGCCTGTGAATCAGACTGGGAAACCGAATTCCTTGATTATATACTGGCGGTAAAAACGGTCGGTTCCAGGGAAGAGGCCGTCGCCCATATCAACAAATACGGCACGCGCCATTCCGAAGCAATCCTGACCAACGACTATGCGGGGGCCGAAGAATTTATGCGCTGTGTGGACGCTGCCTGCGTATATGTCAACGCTTCCACCCGTTTTACCGATGGCGGCGAATTTGGCTTTGGTGCCGAGCTTGGCATCAGTACCCAGAAATTCCACGCACGGGGTCCTATGGGTCTTGAAGCCCTGACATCGATAAAGTATCGTATACACGGAACCGGACAAATTAGGGAGTAGGACGTATCCAAATCTGACATGCTGGTAAAGTTAATTTCCGACGCGCGAAAAATCGTTATCAAAATCGGCTCAAATACCCTCGCCAAGAGTGATGGCAAAATCAACACCGCCTTTATGGAAGAGCTGGCAGAACAGGTCAGCGCTATGATGAAGCGCGGCAAACAGGTTGCCATTGTTTCATCCGGGGCGCAGGTGGCAGGCCTTTCCACCATGGGCAAATGGGTCCGCAAGCGGGATATCCACTACCGGCAGGCCCTCTGCGCCGTGGGCCAGGTGGAGCTTATGGGGGCCTGGCGCCGGGCCTTTGAAACCCAGGGGCGCCACATCGCCCAAATTCTTTTGACCCAGGACGATTTTGGCGATCCTATCCGTACCCTCAACATGAGAAATACCCTTTTCACTTTGGTGGATGAGGGCATCGTCCCTATCATCAACGAGAACGACACGATTTCGGTAGAAGAAATTAAAATTGGCGATAACGACACTCTGGCAGCCCAGTCGGCCATACTCTGGAGCGCCGACCTTTTGATCTTGTTCAG